>DATGKD010000257.1:0-41967 GCA_035294855.1 Acidimicrobiales bacterium | reverse complement strand
TGAGCCCCCTCTCACGCGAGGAAGAGCCGCTCCGGGTCGAACCGACGGAGGGCGAGCACCTCCTCCTCGGCCACGGGATCGAGCACCTCGACGCGTCGGGCGGTTGAAGGCTCCCAACCGCACGCCGCCGCCAGCGCCGAGACGCGTTCCGCGATGCGATCTTCTGCGCCCGCGGTGCCCTGTTGGACGTCGCTCGGACCAGCGGACACCGCCGCGATGCGCAGCTCGCCGTCGAGCCGGCGCAGCACGCCGAGGTCGGTCACCACGCTCACGACCGCGCGCCCCGGGGTCGTCACGTAGCCCACGGCGTCGACGAGGCGCTCGCGGCGGGCGAGCGACACCACCACACACGCGGCGGCCCGGCTGCCGACGTCGTTGGCGCCGCCCGAGCCGACGAGGAAGGGGCCCCCGGGGATGAGCGTGGAGTTCAAGTTGCCGTGACGATCGACCTGCGCGGCACCGAGGCATGCAATCGTGCGCGTCCCCGGTCCCCCCACGACCGTGCCGAGCACCGTCGACGCATCGGCGAGCAGCGGCGAGCCGGGGAATACGCGGTGGTTGAAGATGTAGGGGTCGGCCGGGGTGGGCGTGTAGCCCAACATCCCGAGCTCGGCCGTGAGCTGGAGCCCGTGGCCGCGTTCCCGGGCGCGGGCCACCGCCACCCACGCCGCCAGGTTGGCGACCCCCGCACCGGCGAGCACGGCGTCGGCGCGTTCGGCGTCGGCCACGGCCTCCACCTCGCGCGCCGCGTACGCGGCAGCGTGTTCCCACGCGCTCGGCGGCACCGTCGGATCGACGGGGTGGGCGTCGGCGTCCTCGTGCCACGAGTCCGGGTCGGTGCGCGCCTCCAGCCAGCGGAGCCGCTCGTCGCCCAGACGCCCCAAGTACCCCTCGTGGGTGGCGGGCTCGAGCACCCAGTGGCGCACCCACGCGTCGAAGTCGGTGCGCGTGGCGGCCCGCGCCTCGCTCCAGAACGGGATGTCCTCGCCGTACGACGTCACCGGCAGGCCCGGCGCGTACAGCCCGCCGGGGTGCGCCCCGAACGGGGCTTCGGCCACCGCCAGCACCCGGTGGGCGGGGACCTTGGTGCGGTGGCCAAGCTCGGTGAGGTCGTCGACGATGCGCTCGACGGTGGCCACCACCCCGCGGCGCGCCGCCCATGCGCCCCAGGGCCCCTCGAGCAACGGCTCGGAGATCACCAGGTTGCCGGCGCGGTCGGCGAGCGGCGCGTGGAGGAGGGTGACGTCGGGGACGAGCGGTGCGAGGAGCCCCACCGGCCCGAAGTCCGTGTCGGCCACGGTGAACCCGTCGTTGTCCGCCATCGACGAGCCCACGAGCGACCCGGTCACCACCGCCGGCAGCCCGCGTGCCGCGGCCTCCAGACGCTGGGCGAAGGTGAGGATCGACCAGTGCTCGACCTCGACGGCACCGGACGCGTAGGCCTCCTGGAAGAGCGGGTTGGGGGTGTAGGTGGGAAACGTGTCGCCCGAGTACGCGGTGACGACCTTGCGCACCATGCCTCCGCGAAAGAAGAGGGCTCCGAGCGAGCTGAGCGACAGCATGACGAGGGTGAAATTCGCCTCCCGCCCCCAGTGCTGCCTGACGAGCTCGCGTGCCGCCGCGCTCCACCGACTGTGGCCGCACATGACGTGCACGGTGTCGCCGGGGCGCACGTGGCGTCCGACCGCTTCCTCGAGCGACACGAACTCCACGGGGCTCTCGACCGGTCGACGCGACGGCGGGCCGGGCCCGGGGCTCAGCGGCCGGTCCACCGGGGAGGGCGCTTCTCGGCGAAGGCCGCCGGGCCCTCCTTGGCATCGTCGCTCGAGAACACCTCGGCGGCGATCTCCGACTCGATCCTGTACGCCTCTTTCATGTCGACGGCGAGGCCGCGCAGGACGCTCTCCTTCGTCTTGCGGATGGCGAGGGGCCCATTGGCGGTGATCCGCATGGCGTACTCGTGCGCTTTGTCGTGCAGCTGCCCGGCGGGAACGACCGCATTGAGCAGACCGAAGCTGAGCGCCTGGTCGGCGGGCACCCGGTCGGCGCACAGCAGGAATTCCATGGCCGCCGGGAACGGCACCTGGCGGGGCAGCCGCACCGTCGTGCCACCCCCGGCGAACAGGCCGCGCTTGGGCTCCATGACGCCGAAGTACGACTCCGGCACCGCCACCCGGATGTCGCAGCCGCCGAGCATCTCCATGCCCCCCGCCACGCACGCGCCGTTGACCGCGGCGATGATCGGCTTGTACAGCTTCACCCCACGCAGCACGGCCTTCACGCCGTCGTCGAGCCGGTAGCCGTCGATCTCCTCCACCTGGCGCGTGGAGATCTCGCGTTGGAGCTTCGTGACCTCGGGGATGTAGGTCTTCAGGTCCGCGCCGGTGCAGAAGGCGTGGCCCACCCCGGTGATGATGGCCACCCAGGCCTCGTCGTCCTCGGCAAATCGGTCCCAGGCGCCGCGCAGCTGGGCGAAGTGCTCCATGTCGAGGCTGTTCATGGCGTGCAGCCGGTCGATGGTGATCGTCACCACGTGGTCGTCACCGAGCTCGTAGTGGATCGGCACGCTCTCTCCTTTGTTCGCGGGGCAGACCGAGGATCCGTTCCCCGATGACGTTGCGCTGCACCTCCGAGGTCCCGCCGGCGATGCTGGCGGCCTTCGACCACAACCACTGGCGCTGCCAGGTGCCCCACAGCGGGGCGTCCGGTCCGAGTACCGCCAGCGCCGCGTCGGACAGGTGCTGGGTCATGTCCGACCACGTGAGCTTGACCCAGCTCGACTCGGGCCCGGGCTCCTCCCCGCGCCCCAGCTTCGACAGCGTGCGCCAGTTGTGGGTGCGCAGCACGACGAGCGCCACGTACGCGTCGACGAGGGCGTCGGCGACGTCGGGATCGTTCAGCGTGCCGCGGCTCGCCGCCTCCGCGAACAGCCGGCTCAGGTACCCCTCGTGCACGACTTCTTCCTTGAAGGGGAAGTTCGTGCCGCGCTCGTGCGCCAGCGTGGTCGAGGCCACCGCCCATCCCTGCTCGGCCGGACCGACGATGCGGTCTTCCGGCACGAACACGCCGTCCAGGAAGACCTCGTTGAACTCGGCTTCACCGGTGATCTGCACCAGCGGCCGGATCTCGAGGCCCTCGGACTTCATGTCGACGATGAGCAGGCTCAACCCGCTGGCACCGACGGAACCGGGCACACTTCGCGCCAAGCACAGTCCCCAGCGGGCGAACTGGGCGTACGACGTCCAGACCTTCTGACCGTGGAGCTCCCACCCGCCGTTCACGGCGTCGGCGCGGGTCGACAGGCCCGACAGGTCGGACCCCGCGCCCGGCTCGCTGAACAGCTGGCACCAGATCTCGCGGGCGTCGGCGATCTGCGGCAGGTAGCGCCGGCACTGCTCCACGGTCCCGTGGGCGAGGAGGGTGGGCGCTGCGAGGTTGATGCCCACCCGATTGACGAGCTGCGCGGCGCCGCTGCGGGCGTACTCGGCGTTGAAGATGGCCACCTCGACCATCGACGCGCCCCGGCCTCCGTACTCGGCGGGCCAGTTGATGCCCACCCAACCGGCCTCGGCCAGCCCCGCCTGCCAGGCGCGTCCCCACTCGATCTCCTCGGCGAGGCCGGCGCCGGCGGGCGGCGGCTCGACGTGGGCCGCCAGCCAGGCCCGCACCTCGCCGGCAAAGCGCTGTTCCTCGTCGGTGAGGGCCAGGTCCACGGGCGCGTTACAGGTCCCAGGCCTGGGCGCGCCCGCTCTTCTCGAACGCCGCTCGCAGCTCGTTCTCCTCCTCGGGACCGAAGCGGCGGTACACGTCGTCACCGCGCGGCCGCACGAACACCGGGTCGTCCCCCACGCGGTCGGAGCGGAACTTCTGGTGGACGAGGGAGCGGACGAGCACCTTGTTCGTCGGGGTGACCGGCAGCTCACGGGCCACGCGCACGTAACGCGGGCGCCACTTGGGGCTGAGGTCGGGCTGTGCGTCGATCCACTGGGCGAAGGCCGCAGGGTCGAACGCAGTGCCGGCCCGCAGGACGAGGGCGGTCATCACCTGGTCGCCGGAGTCGACGTCGGGCGCCCCGTACACCGACGCCATCACCACGTCGGGGTGGCGCGCCACGATCGCCTCGATGGGCGCAGCGGGGAAGTTCTCGCCGTCGACACGCAGCCAGTCCGAGGTGCGGCCGGCGAAGTAGACCCAGCCGTCGGCGTCGACGTAGCCGAGGTCGCCGCTCCAGTACCAGCCGTTGCGCGTCGTGCGCGCCATGGCCTCGTCGTTGCGGTAGTAGCCCTCGAAGGGCCCGACGCCCTCCACATTCACGATCTCGCCCACGCAGTCCTCGGCGTTGACGAGCCGTCCGTCGGCGTCGAAGCGTGCCGGCGGCCGCTCGACGCCGTCACCGTCCACCACCTTGACGCCCTGTCGCAACCGGCCCACCGAGCCGCGCGGCGGCCCCCCGGCCCGGTCGAGCGCGATGCCGCCCTCGGTGGAGCCGAAGACGTCCACGATGTCGATGCCGAACCGGCGCGCGGCCGCCTCGACCACGTGCGGCGACCCCTCGTTGCCGTAGGCGAGCTTCAAGGGATTGTCCGCGTCGTCGGGCCGCTCGGGCGTGGCGAGCAGGTACGCCAGCGGCTTGCCGGTGTAGTTGAACCACGTGGAACCGTACCGGCGCACGTCGTCTAAGAAGCGCGACGCGCTGAACCGCCGCGCCAGGCCCACCGACGCTCCGGCCACGAGGGCGGGGGCGAGCCCCACCATGAGCGAGTTGGAGTGGAACAGCGGCATGGCCAGGTACCCGACGTCGTCGGGACCGACGCCGAGCACCATCGTCATGCGGTTGCCGGTGGTGAGGAGCCTTCGCTGCGTGCAGCGCACCGCCTTGGGGGCGGCCGATGTGCCCGACGTGAACAACAGCACCCAGAGGCACTCGACATCCGGTGCGGGCCCGTCGTACGGCGCCGCGTCGAGTGCAGGCTCGAGGGGGTCGCCCAGGTACACGGTGGCGTCGCCGGGCTCGGCGAAGCGGTCGGACACGAAGAGCCCACCGGGCAGGTCCAGCGAGCCGACCACGGGGGCGAGCTGCTCCTGGTGGCGCGGCTCGGTGATGAGCAGCTGAACGTCGGTATGGACGATGTCCGCGGCCAGGTGCTCGTCGCGGCGGGTGTGGTTGAGCCCGACGAGGGCCGCACCGACCAGCCCGGCGCCGCACAGCGCGAACACGTACTCGGGGGTGTTGTCGAGGAGGACGGCGACATGCGGAGGGCGGCCCGGGTCGAGGCGGGCGGCGAACAGCGCGGCGTACCGTGCCGACTCGTCGAGCAGCTGGGCGTGCGTCCACACCTGGTCGCCGAAACGGAGTGCGGGGCGACTGGCGAACGCCGGATCGGTGCCGTTGCGCCGCAACAGAGCGGCCGCGTCGGGGGCGGGGAGGTCGGCCTCGCCCGGCGCGGGGGCCAGCGCGAGCCGCTCGACTACCTCGTCCGACGCCACGACGTGGGTGCGTGCCCCGGCGCGTTCTGTGACCACGGCGTCAGGTTACCGACAGGGCGCGGCGGTAGCGTTGGCCGGCGATGCCGACCCGGCAAGCGCGCACGGGACAACGGGGTCGCCGCCTGCGCCCCACCTTGACGCACGCGGGTGCGACGCGTTATCGCCGCCCCGGCGGACCCTGGGACCGGGGCGGACTCGACGAGTCGTTCGCCCCGTCGGGCGGCGCGCTCGTCGACGGGACCGGCCGCCTCGAACCCGGGCGCGTCGAAGACGCGGTGGCTGGGTTGGCAGGCCGGTTGCGGGCGGCCGGGGTGCGACGGGGCGACGTGGTCTCGTGGCAGCTTCCCAACGGTGCCGCCGCGGTCGTGCTCTACCGGGCGTGTTGGCGGCTCGGCGCGGTGGCCGCGCCGGTACACCACCGCATGGGCGCGGGCGAGGTGTCGGCGGCCCTGGAGCAGGTGGACCCAGCGGTCGTCGTGGCCGACGCAAGCCTTCCCGCCGCAGGTCACGGGGCGCCGGTCGTGCCCGGCGGCAACAGCGTCGACAGCCTGCTCGAGGCGTTCCCGCCCGCGCCCGGCGTGGAAGGCGGGGCTTCGCCGGCGCGACCGACGGACCTGGCCGTCGCACTGTTCACGTCCGGGTCGACCGGCACGCCCAAGGTGGTGCTCCACACGCACCGGGGCCTCGGCTACAAGGCCGGGCTCATGGCGGAGGTCCACGGGCTCGACCGGCACGACGCCGCGCTCATGCCCGCGCCGTTGGCGCACGTGTCGGGTCTCTTGAACGGCGTGCTCATCCCGTCAGTGGTGGGCATCCCGAGCGTCGTGATGGCCACGTGGGATCCGGACGCCGCGCTCCATCTGATCGAGGACCACAAGGTGTCGTTCATGGGTGCGCCGCCGGTGTTCTTCTCGCAGATGGCCGCCTCGGGGGCGTTCAGCCCCGAGCGGGTGTCGAGCCTGCGCCTCGTGTCGACGGGCGGAGCGTCGGTGAGCCCGGCGTTCGTCGACACCGTCAGCGCCGCGTTCGCCTGCCGCGTGAAGCGCACCTACGGATCGACCGAGGCGCCGACCGTCACCACATCGCGCCCCCACGATCCCGCCGACCGGGCACGCGACACCGACGGCCACCCCGTGGGCGAGGTCGAGCTCCAGATCCGCGACCCGGAGAAGGGAACAGAGGTGGAGGTCGGCGCGCCGGGCGAGATCTGGCTGCGCGGCCCCGAGTTGTTCGTCGGGTACGCCGACCCGCTCGCCACCGCGCGCGCCCTGTCGTCCACGGGGCGGTGGTTCCGCACCGGCGACCTGGGCACCGTCGACGAGGCGGGCTGGCTGTGCGTCGTGGGCCGGCTGTCGGACGTGATCATCCGCGCCGGCGAGAACATCTCGGCGTCGGAGGTGGAAGCCGCCCTCGAGGCACACCCGGCGGTCCGCCACGCCGTGGCCGTCGGTTACCCCGACGCCCAGGTGGGCGAGCGGGTGGCCGCCTTCGTCGAGGCGACCGGCCCCTTCGACCTCGATGCCTGCCGTTCCTGGTTCGCCGAGCGCGGCGTGACGCGGTTCAAGACGCCGGAACTGGTGGTGAGGGTCGAGGCGATCCCCGTCTTGGCGACGGGCAAGGCCGACCGCGCCGCGCTGCGCACGATGGCCGTCGATGCGGCCCGGACCCGGACCGCGGAGACCGCTTCGCCGCGTTGATTGGCGCGGGTGACCGCGTCAGAGGACGGGGTCGCCCGCCTCCGCCCGCGGACGCAGGATCGCCGCCAGCCGCTCGCGGTGGTAGCCGGCATCCCCGAAGCTCACCTGGTCGAGCTGCGAGCGCTTCACGAAGAAGTGGAGGTCGTGCTCCCAGGTGAACCCGATGCCGCCGTGCACCTGCAGAGCCGATGCCATGACCCGGCGCGCCGCGTCGGAGCACCACACCTTGGCCGCCGACGCCGCGGCCGAAGCGTCGGGGTCGCCCGCGCCCACGGCCCAGGCCGCGTAGTACACCGACGACCGCATGCCTTCGACGTCGACGAGCATGTCGGCGCAGCGGTGCTTCACGGCCTGGAAGCTGCCGATGGGGCGCCCGAACTGGACGCGGTCCTTGGCGTACTGCACGGTCATCTCGAGCGCGTGCTCGGCGGCGCCCAGCATCTCGGCGGACACCGCCACGGCGGCGTGGTCGAGCAGCGCGGCGACCGCGCCGACGTCACCCAACCGGTGGGCCGGCGCACCCTCGAGCTCCACCCAGCCCACTTCCCGCGTGCGGTCCATCGCCGGCTCGGCGCGCCGGGATCGCGCGGCAGCGCCCTCGACACAAAACAGCGCCGGCCCGTCGTCGGTTGCCGCGCTCAGCACCACCACGTCCGAGCGCGGCCCGTACACAACCGGGTCGGGGCGCCCGGACAGCGTCCAGCCGCCGGGTCCCGATACCGAGGCGCGCACGGCGTCGCGTCGCGACGACCAGCCGAGTGCGCCCACCGCTTCGCCGGCACCCAGCCGCGCCGCGAGCTCCTCGAGCGAGTCGAGCCCGTCCCCGATCGCGGCGTCGAGCGCTCCGCACGCGAGCACCGTCGGTGTGAACGGAACGGGCGCCAGGTGCCGCCCCACCTGTTCGCACAGGACCGCCAGCTCGACGGCGCCGAGCCCGAGGCCGCCCCGGTCGGCCGGGCGCTCGAGCGACATCCATCCCTGCGCGGCCATGGCCGCCCACAGATCGTCGTCGAAGTGCACGTCGGAGTCCACGACGGCACGGACCCGTTCGAGCGGCGACAGCTTGTCCAACAGCGACGCCGCGGCGTGCCGCAACGCCACCTGGTCGTCGGACAGCTCGAAGTCCACGGGGCGTCAGCCTACGACCCGCCGGCGAATGCTGACGCTTGTGTCATGCTGACGCCTGGCACATGGACCTGACGACGACGCCGGACCAGGAGCGGCTCCGCACCGAACTGCGCGCGTGGCTGCACGATCACCTCCCCTGGGAGTACGGGGTGGGGCTCCCCCCGCGTTTCGACGACCTCGCCGAGGAGGTCGCCTTCGGCCGGCGCTGGCAGGGCGAGCTGGCGGAAGCCGGGTGGGTGGCAGTGACGTGGCCCACCGACTACGGAGGCCGGGCGCTCGGCCCGGCCGAGCACTTCGTGGTGCAAGAGGAATTGGCGCGCGCCCGGGCGCCGGAGCTCGTGGGACGCATCGGGGTCAACCTGGTGGGGCCCACGTTGCTCGCCAACGGCACCGACGCGCAGAAGCGCCGTTGGCTGCCCGCCATCCGGTCGGCGCGCGAGCTGTGGTGCCAGCTCTTCTCGGAACCCGACGCCGGATCCGACCTCGCCGCGGTCCGCACGGTCGCCCGGAGGACCGGTGACGGGTGGACGCTCGAGGGCCGCAAGGTGTGGACGTCGTACGCGCAGTTCGCCGACTGGGGGCTGTGCCTGGCCCGCAGCGACCCGGCCGCCCCCAAGCACAAGGGCATCACGACGTTCGTGGTGGACATGCACGCCGAGGGCGTCGAGGTGCGTCCGCTCGTCCAGCTGACCGGAGAGGCCGAGTTCAACGAGGTGACGCTGTCCGGCGTGTTCGTGCCCGACGACCGCGTCGTGGGCGAGCCGGGGGACGGCTGGCGCGTGGCGGGCTCGACGCTGTCTCACGAACGGGGCGTCAATCCCCGCCAGCTCGTCATCCACCTGCAGCACACCGAGGAGCTCCTGCGCACCGCGGCCAGCACGGGGGCCTTCGACGACCCGCGACTGCGGCGGCGCCTCGCCCAGGCGTACGTCGAGGTGCGGTTGTTCCAGCTGCTCAACTGGCGGTCGCTGTCGAAGCTGCAGCGCGGCCTCGAACCGGGACCCGAGGGCAGCATCCTCAAGCTGTACTGGAGCGAGATGAGCAAGCGGTTGCACGCGCTGGCGCTCGACGTCGTCGGTCCGGCGGCGCCGCTGTGGCGCGACGCGCAGGACAACCCCGGGAACGGCTCGTGGCAGCGTTCGTGGCTCTACTACCAGGCGGCGTCGATCTTCGCCGGGACCAACGAGATCCAGCGCAACGTGATCGGCGAGCGCGTGCTCGGACTGCCCCGCGAACCCGTGACGAGCGGAGCCGGCCGGTGAGCGCACTGGCGTGTCGACCGCTGGCGTGTCGACCGCTGGCATGTCGACCGCCGGCCCGTCAACCACTGGGCCCTCTTCCACTCACCGGCGGGCGTCGTGACAGAGGAGGCCCCCATGACTGATCGCCCGATCGATGGCCACCCGGTGGTCCTCTACGAGGTGGACGGCGCGGTCGCCACCATCACCATGAACCGTCCCGAGGTGGCCAACGCGCAGGACAGCGCGCTCATCGACGCCATCGACGCGTGCTTCGACCGGGCGGACGAGGACGACGACGTGCGCGTGGTCATCCTCGCCGGCGCGGGCAAGCACTTCAGCGCCGGGCACGACCTGAAGGCGCTCGTGGGCTCCGACGGCCAGGGCGACCATTGGGTGCAGATGCGCGAGACCCCTGAAGGCAAGTTCCACCACGAGCAGGTCATGTACGTGGAGCGCTGCCGGAGGATCCACGACTTCCGCAAGCCGACCATCGCGGCGGTGCAGGGCAAGTGCGTGGCCGCCGGCCTCATGCTGGCGTGCATGTGCGACCTCATCGTGGCCGCGGACGACGCGTCGTTCTCGAACCCCGTGCTGCGCATGAGCGGCGCGGGTGTGGAGCTGCTCGTCGAGCCGTGGGAGCTCGGCATCCGAAAGGCCAAGGAGTTCCTCCTCGCCTCCGAGGAGCTCGACGCAGGCGAAGCGCAACGCCTCGGGCTCGTCAACAAGGTCGTCCCCGCGGCCCAGCTGCAGAGCGCGGCGAGAGAGCTGGCCGACCGCGTGGCGCTCGTGCCACCGGTCACCGCGCAGGTCGTGAAGGGCTCGCTCAACCACGTCGCCGAGCTCATGGGCAAGCAGGCCTCGTGGCGGTACCACTTCATGGCGCACCACTGGGTGCACAACACCGCCACGGCGTTGTCGGCGTTGGCCGAGCGCAAGCAGATGGGCTCCATGAAGGAGGTCTTCGCGGCCCGCGACCGCGGGGACACACCTTCGTCGCCTCAGAGCTGACGGGCGGACGGTCGCAAGGTGGGCCCCCTCGACGGCCTGCGCGTCATCGACGTCGGCACGCGCATCGGTGCGCCGTTCTGCGCGGGGCTGCTCGGCGAGTGGGGCGCGGACGTCATCAAGGTCGAGGACCCCTCGGGCGGCGATTTCATGCGCGGCATCGGGCCCTTCCACGACGGCTACTCGCTGTTCTGGGCGGTCGAGGGCCGGGGCCGGCGCAGCGTGACCTGCGACCTGCGCACGCCCGACGGCCAGGACTTGTTCCGGCGGCTGGCCGCCACCACCGACGTGGTGTGCGAGAACTTCCGGCCCGGGACCATGGAGGGTTGGGGGCTCGGTCCCGGCGCGCTCGACCCGAGCATCGTCTACGTCCGCATCAGCGCGTTCGGCCAGGACGGCCCGTATGCCCCGCGCCCCGGCCTCGACCGCCTCGGTGTGGCGTACGGCGGTCTCCTTCATCTGACCGGCGAGCCCGACCGGCCCCCCGTGCGGCCGGGGGTGACGGTGGCGGACTACCTCACGGGCGTCTTCGCGGCGCAGGCCGCACTGGCCGCGCTGTACCGGCGGGACGCGGGCGACGAGGAGCGACGGGGCGCCGGTGCGGTGGTGGACGCCTCGCTGTACGGCGCGGTGCTGCGCATCCTGGAGTGGACGGTGCCGGCCTACGACGTGCTCGACGTGGTCCGAACCCGCGAGGGCAACCGGCTGGCGAATTCGGCACCGCTCGACAACTACCAGAGCCGTGACGGCCGCTTCGTGTGCGTCGTGGCGGGCTCCGACGCCAACTTCGCGCGCCTGTGCCGGGCCATGGGCCGTCCCGAGCTACGCGAAGACCCTCGTTTCCTCACCCTCGCCGATCGGGCTCGCCATGGGGACGTGATCAACGGCATCGTGGCCGCCTGGGTGGCGGCGCGGGACGCGGCGGAGGTCGAGCAGGTGTGCATCGACCACGGGGTCCCCGTGGCCACCGCCTACAGTGCGGCCGAGATCACCGCCGACCCGCACTTCGCGGCGCGCGGCGACCTGGTCGTGGTGGACGACCCCGTGCTCGGCGGTGTACGTCAGCAGGCGCCCTACCCGCGGCTGGTGGGCGAGGAGCGCTCGGTGCCCGAAGGGGCGCCGCGGCTCGGGGCACACAATCATGAGGTGTGGTGCGGGATCGTCGGCCTCTCCGACGGGGAGCTCGAGAAGCTGCAGGAGAAGGGGGTCATCTGACCATGGCGGGGAATCGGATCGTGCTCGTGACCGGGGCGTCCTCGGGCATCGGCGCCGCCACGGCGCGGGCGCTCGCGGCGCGCGGCGACACCGTCGGGCTGGTGGCGCGGCGCGCCGATCGTCTCGAAGAGGTGCTCGCCGATTGCCGCCCGACGGCGCCCGATTCGCGGATGTGGGCCGCCGACCTGTCGGACCCCGAGGCGGCCGCGCGCCTCGCGCTGCAGGCATTCGACGAGCTCGGGCACATCGACGTGCTCGTGAACAACGCCGGCGTCCCCATGCGCCGGCCCGTCATGCGCCTCGAACCGAGCGACGTGGAGCGCGTCATGCGCCTCAACTTCCTGTCGCCCACCTACATGACGCTCGCTCTCCTTCCCAAGATGGTCGAGCGTGGCAGCGGCGTGATCGTGAACGTGTCGAGCATCGCCAGCCGGTTCGGGGTCACCACCGAGGCCGCGTACTGCGCGTCCAAGTTCGCCCTGTCGGGCTGGAGCGAGGCGATCGCCGCCGACCTGGACGGGACCGGGGTGCGCGTCCGCCTCGTGCTGCCCGCGACCATTGAGACCGAGCTGTGGGACCAGCCGGGGAACGACCCCCCGATGTACCAGGGGCCGCTCACGCCGGCGGAGGACACTGCCGCGGACATCCTGGCGGCGATCGACTCGGATCGCTTCGAGCACTACTCCCCGGATTCGAACATGCGGGCGGTGGTCGAGATGAAGGCGAAGGACATCGACGGCTTCATGGCGGGCATGCTCGGCTTCGCCCGCCAACAGCGTGAGGCGGCGCGCCAGGGTGAGCCGGCATGAAGGCGCTCGTCTTCGGGGCCCCGCCGGACGACGCCGAGGTGCGCCCCGAGGGACGCGACGACCTCGAGCGCAAGCTGGCGTCGCTGCCGTTCGGGCTGCACGAGGTGGACGACGCCCGCATGGTGCGGCCCGACTGGGTGGTCACCCGGCCGATCCTGGCGGGAGTCTGCGGGTCCGACGCCAAGCTCGTGCTCGGCGACTTCGGCGAGGGTGACATCGACAACCCGATGTCGGCCTTTTCGTCGCTGCCGCACATCCCCGGCCACGAGGTGGTCGCCGAGGTCACCGATCTGGGCCCCGGCGCCCGTGGGCTCGAGGTGGGCCAGCGCGTGGTGCTCAACCCGTGGCTCACGTGCGCGCCGCGCGGCATCGACCCCCCGTGCCCGGCGTGCCAGGCCGGCAACCTGAACCTGTGTTGGAGCTTCACCAAGGGCGACATCGGGCCGGGGGTACACGTCGGCGTGACCACCGGCGCGCCCGGCGCGTGGGCGGAGCGACTGGCGGCCCACGACTCGATGCTCATCCCGGTGCCCGACGACGTGCCCGACAGCCTGGCCGTGCTGGCCGACCCGTTCGCGGTGTCGATGCACGCCGTCCTCCGCCACCCACCGCCTCCGGCGGGACGCGTCGTGGTCTACGGCGCCGGCGCGCTCGGCGTCACGTCCGTCGCCAGCCTGCGCACGTTCTTCCCGGACGTCGAGATCGCGGTGGTGGCGCGCTTCGGGGCCCAGGCCGAGCTCGTGAAGCAGCTGGGCGCGTCCAAGGTCGTCCCCCACGAGCCCCGCCAGCAGGTGGTCGAGGAGCTGGCGGCGTGGTCCGGGGGGGTGCTGCACGCGCCCCTCGTGGGATTGCCGGTCGCCCACCCCGGTGGCATCGACGTCGTGTACGACACCGTCGCCCGGCCTGAGACCCTCGAGGTGGGCGTGCGGGTACTGGCCGAGCGCGGCACCCTCGTGCAGAGCGGGGTGCACACCCCGGGGCGGTGGGAGTGGACCCCCGTCTACTTCAAAGAGCTCACGATCGCAGGCTCCAACGCGTTCGCCATCGAGGAGATCGACGGGGTTCGCAAGCACGCGATTGCCCACTATCTCGATCTGGTGTCCGCTGGGCGTGTCGACCTGACGGGCATGCTCACGCACCGATTCCCGCTCGAACGGTGGTGGGACGCGCTCATGGCACTGGCCCGTCAGGACGAGAGCGGCGCCATCAAGGTGGCGTTCGAGCCGGCGGGCAGCTGACCGCGATGCCGTTGCCAAAGGAGTGGTCGGCCCCATCGCGCGTGACCACGATGAAGATGCCCGAGGCGCCTCTGGCTACGATGCGTCGCCCATGGGACCCGCGCGGGGGCGCGGCACGCTGTCGGGGCGTCGTGCGGTGAGCGCACCCGGGACCGCAGGCCGCGCCGACGGCAGGCGCGCCGCCAAAGCGGCCAACGCACCGGTCACGGGCGAGCCCGCCAGCAAGCGCGCGCTGCGCACGCAGGGCCGCAAGACCATGCGCAAGCTCCTCGACGCGGCCATGGTCGTGTTCAACCGGCGCGGCTATCACGCAGCCCGGGTCGACGACATCGTGAAAGTGGCGCGCACGTCGCACGGCACCTTCTACCTCTACTTCTCGAACAAGGAGGACCTCCTGCGGGCCCTCGTCGCCGAGGCGGGCGAGGAGGTCGCCGCCCTCGACCACGCGCTGGGGCCGGTCTCCGCCGACGACGCCGGATGGCACGAACTGCGCCAGTGGATGGAGCGGTTCTCCGAGGCGTGGCAGAAATACGCGCCGATCCTGCGCGCCTGGACCGATCTCGTCATGAGCGACACCGAGCTCACCGCCCAGGCTCACGCGGCCGCCGGGGGCGTGGCGAACACGCTCGCCCAGCGCATCGACCAGGCCGGCCCGCAGCCGGGCATCGACCCGAACGCCGCGGCCGAGGCCGTCGTGGCCATGGTCGACCGCTTCCATTACCTCCGGCAGTTCGCGGGCGAGCCCATCGACGCCGCCGCATTGGACACGCTCACCACCATGGTCCACCGCGCGCTGTTCGGCGGGGGAGACCCGCCCGCGGGATCGAGCCGCAACGGGCGCACCCGAGCGAGCTCGGGTGGCCGAAGCGAAGGCGCCGACGGCCGCACGAGCGGACGGGCGAAGAAGAGCCGCTGAGGCAGGGTCTGCGCAGGCCGACGACGCGTGAGCGGCCGGATCGGCCCGGCTGACCAGGTGCCGCCCGCCGCTCAGCCCGAAGAGGGGCTGCGCCCGGGACGGTCGTCGTCGGTCAGCAGCGCACGGCCACGCTCGTACCCGCGCCGCGCCGCGGGCAGGGCCTCGACCACCGGCAGGAGGCCGAAGGCGGGCTCGGTGAGGACGATGCTGCCGGCGATCTCTTCCCAGGTGGCGCCGACCTCGGCCGCCAGCATGGCGTGGCGGCGCACACCCTGGTGGTTGCGGAGGATCACCGTGCACACCATCCGGATGAGCTCATGCGTCTTGCGGTCGGGGGCCTTCAGGGAGTCGATCTGCGACAGCCAGGCGTTCTGCGCCTCGTGCAGGCCGGGGGCGATGGCGTGGAGCTCGGACTCGAAGGGGAACCCCCACCCTTCGTCGGCGTGGTCGTCGGCCGCCTCGGTGCCGTCGTGGGCGCGGCGGGCGTGGTCCCGGTCCGCTTCGTCGTGTCCGTGTGATCTGGGGCTCACGCCACCTCCTCTACCGGACACCGTCCTCCGGCGTCATGTCAGCGAGCCCGGCCCCCTTGTGGACAGCATGGCAGAACGCGGGTCGCTGCTCGCACGCGGTCGGGCGGGTGCCGCCAGGTCGGCGCGTGACCGGTTCCGGGATCGGACGGGCGCGCTCAAGCCGAAGGGCTCAGCTCGACGAAGCGCTGATAGCGCTCGGACGCGGCGGCCTGCCAGCGCTCGTCGGGCTCGACACGCCGCCCGACCTTGGCCCAGCGCCCGGCGCCCTCGAGATCCTTCTCGAGGCCGGCGGCCAGCCGTGCGATGTAGGCGGCGCCCAGGGCCGCGCCTTCGTGCACCGCCACCACCTCCACCGGCAGCCCGGTGGCGTCCGCCATCGCCTGCATCCACGGCACCACCCGCGTGCCGCCCCCGCTCGCCACGATGCGCCGGCCCACCACGCCGGCCCGTTGCAGCATGTTGCGGATCACGAAACCGCTCGCCTCGTAGGCGGCGCGCTCGAGAGCGGCCGCGTCGTGGGTGATGTCGAGCCCGTGGAGTCCGGCCCGCAGCGACCTGTCGTGGTACGGCACGCGCTCGCCCCGCACGTACGGGGTCCACACCGGCACGCGCCCGGGATCGCCCCTCCGAGGAGGCTCCGGTCCGTTGCGCTCGACCTCGGGCGAGGGCGTCGGCGTGGCGGGCTGAGCGCCGGCGGACACCGAGGCTCGGGGACGCCGCGTCGACGAGGTGCTCGGCGGGCGCCGGAATCCCCCCCGCAACAGGGCCCGGGCCCAGTCCACGAAGAGCGCGCCGGCGTTGCTCGGTCCCCCGATGAGCACTTTGCCCGCCACCGTGTGGGGCACCGTGTACAAACCCGGCACCTCCACCCAGTCGTCGACGACCGCCCACACGATGAGCGTGGCGCCGCAGATGACGAGGACGTCGCCGGTGTGCTCGGCGCCGGCCACGATCTGGTCGCACAGCGCGTCGATGGTGCCGCCCGCCAGCGCCGCCTCGGTGCCCGTCACCCGCCCCGCCGCCGTGCCCATGTTGACGACCGCCGGCAGCTGCGATTCCGAGACGCCGAGGCGCGCGAGCGCCGCGGCGTCCCATCCCGGCCCCGACCGCAGCGAACCGAAGCACATCGCCATACCGGTGTCGACGGCAGGCTCACGGCCGAGCGCGTAGTTGGCGACCGCTTGGGCGGGCCAGTAGCCCGCGGCGTGAGGGTCCTGTCGTACGGCCCACCCGACGAAGCCCACGGCGTCGGGCATGGACGCGTCGGTCACCGAGGGTTCGTCGTGCGTGTCCGCACCGACGGGGTTGCCCCGGGCGTCCCCGTAGAGGAGGCCCGGGGCACGGGGGATGCCCCGGCGGTCGACGACGGTCAGCGAGGGGACCATGCTGGCGACGCACACCCCGGCGAGGTCGCCACCCCCCGCGGTGACCTCGGCCAGCGCGGTGAGCGGGCCCTTGCGCCACGCCTTGCCGGCATCGTGCTCGAGACGGTCGGGGGCGGGCGTGAGCAGGCGGTGCCGGACGCGCGAGCGCGCCACCACCTCACCGGACTCGTCGACGGCGACCGCCTTGACGGCGGTCGTCCCGATGTCGACGCCGACGGTGATCGAACCTGACACGGCCGTCATGGTGGGCCATTATGAATGACTCCGGCAGCCCAAGGAGGATCGAGTGGAACGGACCCGCCCGCGGGCGCTCGTCACGGCCCCCGTGCGGGGGCCGGGGCTCGAGTTGCTGCACGAGCTCGCCGAGCTCGTCGTCGACCCTTGGATCGACCATCAGCCGCTGCGCATCTACAACGCGGAGCAGCTCGCCGAGCGGGCGGCCGCCGAGGGGGCGAGCATCCTCGTGGTCGAAGCCGACCGCTGCGCGGGCCCGGTGTTCGAGCGGCCCCTGGTGGCCGTGGCGAGCGCCCGCGGCGACCCCAACAACGTCGACGTGGACGCCGCCACCGCCGCGGGAGTGCCCGTGCTGCGCGCCCCCGCCCGCAACGCCGACGCCGTGGCCGAGATCGCCGTCGCCCTGCTGCTGGCGGCCACCCGCCAGGTGGTGCGAGCGGACGCGGACGTGCGAGCCGGTGAGATCTACCGCGACGGTACCATCCCCTATCAGCGCTTCCGGGCCTGGCAGGTGGCCGGGCGCACCGCCGGCCTCGTGGGGCTCGGCGCGGTGGGACGCGCCCTGCGGTGGCGGCTCGAGGGGCTGGGCATGCGCGTGATGGCCTACGACCCGTACGCGCCGGACGCCACGTGCACCTTGGAGCAGTTGCTCGAGGTGTCGGACGTGGTGTCGCTGCACGCGCCGGTGACGCCCGAGACGACGGGGATGATCGGGCCGAAGGAGTTCGCGCAGATGCGCGACGGCGTCGTGTTCCTGAACACCGCCCGCGCCCAGCTCCACGACACCGAGGGGCTCGTCGAAGCACTTCGCTCGGGGAAGGTGGGGGCCGCCGGCCTCGACCACTTCCCGGGCGAGCACCTCGACCCGGCCGACCCCCTCACGACCTTCCCGAACGTGGTGCTCACCCCCCACATCGGGGGGGCCACCTACGACACCGAGTCCAACCACACCCAGACCATCGCCGACGATCTCTGCCGGCTCCTCGCCGGCGCCACGCCGCGCCACGTCGTGAACCCCGAAGTGCTGGGTCGCTGAAGGCCGTGGACTTCGCGTTCACCGAGGAAGACGAGGCCTTCCGGGCGGAGTTGCGCGCCTGGCTCGACGACAACCTGCCCGAGTTCAAGGCGGCGGGCGAGATCGGTGACGAGCACAACCCCGACCGCCGGACCATGGTGCGCCGCCAGGCGTGGCAACGCCGACTGCACGAAGGCCGGTGGGCCGCCATCAACTGGCCGGTGTCGTGGGGCGGTCGCGAGGCGACCGTCATGCAGAACTTCATCTACTCCGAGGAGATGGCCCGCGCCAAGTCCCCCGGCATCTACAACGCCAACGGCATCTGGCAGATCGGGCCCATGATCCTGCGGTGGGGGACCGAGGAGCAGCAGCAGCGGTGGCTGCCCGGCATCCTCAACGCCGACGTCCACTGGTGCCAGGGGTTCACCGAGCCGGAGGCGGGATCGGACCTCGCCAACCTGCGCACCATGGCCGTCGCCGACGGCGACGAGTACGTGGTCAACGGACGCAAGATCTGGATCTCCACCGCGCACCTGGCCAAGTGGGGGCTCTTCCTCGTGCGCACCGACCCTACCGCCATCGAGCGCGGCGCCAAGCACGAAGGCATCACCGCGCTCATCGTGGACATGGAGCTCCCGGGCATCGAGGTGAGCGTGATCCGGGACATCACCGGTGGCGAGCTCTTCTGCGAAGTCGTGTTCGAGGACGCGCGCGTTCCGACCGCGTACCGGCTCGGTGACGAGAACATGGGGTGGAACGTCGCCATGGGCACGCTCGCCAACGAGCGCGTCGGTACCTCCGGCCTGTCCGTGTCGATGCGCATCGAGCTCGACAACCTCATCGCCACGGCGCGTCGGGACAACCCGGACGCGCTGCGCGACCCCGGCATCCGCGAGCGCGTGGCCCGACTGTGGACGCAGCTCGAGCTGACCCGGCTGCTCAATGCCCGTGCGCTGTCCAAGATCCTGAAGGGCGAGAAGAACTGGCCCGAGGTCCCGCTGGCCAAGCTCCAGTGGAGCTATCTGTCGCAGGCCATCGCCGAGCTCGGGGTCGACGTGCTCGGGCCGTCGGGGGCGCTCGCCCGCGGTGGACCCGACGCCGTCGACAAGGGCCACTGGAGCCACAACTATGTGTGGCAGCGCTTCACCTCGATCGGCGCCGGCACGACCGAGGTACAGAAGAACATCATCGCCGACCGGGCCATCAAGCTGCCCCGCCGCTGAGGCCGCCGGGCCCAGGGCCGGCGCGAGCAGCGGTTCCCCGGGCCCCGGGCGTCGCCACCGGCGGGGCCCCGAATCTTGCCGCGGCTCATGGCCGGTGCCCCCCATGCCGATTGATAGGGGGTGCAACCCGGGGCATCTCTCCCGAGCGGGGGCGAACGCGCCCCGGCGTCGCCACGCGGCTGGTCGGCCCGGCTTTCGGTCCTGTTCCTGGCGGTGGCCGTCGCCCTCGCAGCGATCGTCGGCGCCGCGTTGGCGTCCTCGGCCGACAGCCGGGCCCAGCAGTCGGTGGACCGCACCGCTTCGGACCTGGCGAGGACGGCCGGAGCCGCCCTCCAGCGGGACGTGGACCTGGCCACGGCCACCGGTGCCTTCGTCGCCCGTGACCCCCAGCTGACCAACCCGGGCCTCGCCCAGTGGTTCGCCGCGCTGGGAGCGGCCCGGGAGCGTGACGTCCTAGGCGCCACCTTCATCCAACGCGTGTCGGCCCAGCAGTTCTTCTTCTTCCTGGTGACGCTCGAGCACGACCCCGTCAACGCCACCACCGATGCGAGCACCTACACGGTCACCCCGGGCAGCGCCACGCCGCCTCTGTGTCTGACCCGTCTGTTCGCCGCCGCGTCTGCGGACGTGACCGTGGAGAACGCGTTGGCCCCGACGGGCCTCGACTGGTGCGCCACGTCGCTGTCGCCTGCGCTCGACACCGCGGCGAGCACGGGCACCTTCGTGGTGTCGTCGATGCTCGACCGCGCCGAACGACAGCGCCTGGGCCTGCCGGCCGGCGCCACGTCGCCGAGTAGCGCGGTCACCGGGCTGGACCGCACGTTCCAGGTGGTGGACCGGGCCCAGCTCGTGATCCTCCCCGTCTACTCGTCAACCGCGCCGGAGACTGCCGCCGCCCGCCGCGCCGCGCTCGTGGGATGGGCCGGCATCCTCGTCGACCCCGCCGCTCTGTTGGACGACGCCGTGGCGACGCACCCGGGCGTGCACGTCGCCCTGACCCGCGCGGGCGCACCCACGATCACGGCTGGATCCCCGGCACGTCCCGGTGCGCTCACGTCGCACGTGACCATCGCCGCGGCCGGCAATTGGACCCTCGCCGTGGCGCAACCGGCCCCGGCCGGTCTCGCGTCGGGCAACGTCGAGGGCACGCTCGCCGGCATGGCGATCGCCGTCATGGCGCTGCTCGCGTTCATCGCACTGCGCACCTCGCAACGCCGGCGTCGACGGGCCGCAGAGCTCGCCGCCGCTCAACATCAAGAGCTCCAGCACGTCATGTTGCACGACCCGCTCACGGGGCTGCCCAACCGGGCGCTGGTGCGCGACCGCGCCCAGCAGATGCTGGCCCGGGGTCGCCGCAACCAGACCGCCACGGCCGCTCTCATCGTGGGGATCGACCACATGAGCGACGTCAACGGGCTGCACGGGTGGGCGGTCGGCGACGCCGTGCTCGAGGCCGTGGGCAAGCGGCTGGCGGCGGCGTTGCGCGAGGCCGACACCGTCGGGCGCCTCGGCGGCGACCAATTCGTCGTGCTGACCGAAGGAGCGGCGCTGGCGGCGGGCCCGGCGGTCATCGCCGAGCGCCTCCTCGACGTGTTGCGGACGCCGTTCCAGGTGCGCGGCGACAACCCCCACGAGATCACCGTGTCCGCCTCGGTCGGGGCCGCCCTCGGGCCGCGGTTGTCGGCCGACGACCTGCTCCGCGACGCCGAGGTTGCGTTCCGGCAGGCGAAAGAGGACGGCGCGGGACGCTACGTGCTGTTCGCCCAGGACACGCCCCAGGCGATCGAGAGCCAGCTCGCCCTGGAGGACGAGCTGCGCAGAGCGGTCGAGCACGAGGAGTTCTCGCTGCGCTTCCAGCCCATCTTCGACATCGACCGCCGAAGGACGATCGGGGTCGAGGCGCTGTTGCGGTGGGATCGCCGCAACGGGCGCGTGTTGCCCCCCGACCACTTCCTGATCCACCTCGAGCACGCCGGGCTCATGGTCCCGGTGGGCCGCTGGGTCCTGGGCGAAGCGTGCATGCACGCCGCGGACCTGCACCGACGGGGGCGGCCGATCTCGATGTCGGTCAACCTCGCGGCCAGCCAGCTCGCGGACGAGGCGCTGCCGTCCGACGTCGCCGACGCCCTGACCACCTCGGGGCTCGACCCGCACGCGCTAGTCCTCGAGGTGGCGGAGATGACCTTGCTCCAGGACCCCGAGGTCGCACTCCAGAAGCTGGCGGCGTTGAAGGCGCTCGGTGTGCGCTTGGCGGTCGACGACTTCGGGATCGGGTTCTCGTCGATCGCCTTCGTGCGGCAGTTCCCCGTCGACATCTTGAAGATCGACCGCTCTCTGATCGCCTCGTCGTCCACGCCCGCGAAGTCCTCCGCCCTGGTGCGCACCCTCGTCGAGCTCGGCCAGACGCTCGGCTTGGAGGTCATCGCCGAGGGGATCGAGAACGCCGGGCAGCTCGACCCGCTCATCCTCGCCAACTGCGACGCCGGCCAGGGATTTCTTTACGGGCGGCCCCTCACCGGCGCGCAGCTCGAGCTCTTCCTCAGCATGCACGACACGGCGGCGAAGTCCGACCTGTGGGTGTCACAACCCGGCTGACGGGACGTCGGGCCCGGCGCGCCGGTCACGGCTCCCGGGTCGCCGCCCCCCGTCACCGGGCCACCGGTTCGAGCCGGCCACTGGGGTCGTAGTAGAGCTCCTGCTGGGCGATGCGGCCGTCGCGGTAGCGGTACACCGCGACGTACCGGGACCGCAGGCGCGTGCGCGCCGCGTCGAAGTCGAAGTGCACGAGCACGTAGGCACCCCCGGTGGGGACGACGGCGCGTTCGACGACGCGGTACGACACGTTGGCGAGCCCGGTGATCGTGAGCTGGATGAACTCGAGGGTGCGCTCGCGGCCCTCGATGCGCCAGGGCCAGCCGTACAGACGGGTCGTGGGGCTCAGGTAGACGACGTCCGGCCCGTACAGCTCCTGCGCCCGGGTGATGTCGCCCGCGGCGTAGGCGTCTGCGAAGCGCGCCTCCTGCTCGTCGAGCGCTTCCAGGGTGAGGGGCCCGTCGACGCCTGCCGCCATGCGATCCCTCGACGCCCGTCACACGGAGAGGAGCACACGGAGGTCGTAGTCCGACAGCCGTGCTCGGCCGCCGAGCGCCACGATCTCGAGCAACGCCACCACCCCGACCACCTGCGCGCCGGAGCGCCGCAGGATCTGGGCGGTGGCGACGCCCGTCCCGCCCGTGGCGATGACGTCGTCCACGATGAGGACGCGGTCGCCGGGCTCGATGGCGTCGACGTGCATCTCCAGGGTGGCCTCGCCGTACTCGAGCATGTAGGCCTCGGCCACGGTCGGCGCCGGGAGCTTCCCGAGCTTGCGGACGGGCACCAGCCCGGTGCCGAGTGCGTGGGCCACGGGTCCGCCGAGGATGAAGCCGCGCGCCTCGATGGCGGCCACCTTGTCGGTCTTGTGGTGAAACGGCGCCGCCATCCAGCGCACGACCGCCGTGTAGGCCTCGGCGTCGGCGAGCACCGGGGTGATGTCCTTGAACACCACCTCGGGCTGGGGGAAAACCGGGATATCGCGTATGAGTCCCGCGACCCGCGCCCGCAGGACGGCGTCGCCGGCCGCCTCCGTCGCCTCCATCGCGGCAGGTCGGTGTCCGAGGTGAGGTGACGTTCTACTGCTCGCCCGGCGTCAAAGCGGCGGCCGCCCCGAGCCCGGCGGCCGCCAGCGCCGTCGTCCCCACGAGGAGGCGTCCCCACCACGACAGCTCCCGGCGCCGAAACGCCGCGGTGGCGTCGAAGGCGTCGCACGCCGCGCTCAACCACAGCGCGCGCGTCACCTCGTCTTCACGTCCGCGCCGACGCGCGCTCAGGACGGCGACGCCGAGCGCGGCGTCGCGGACGCCGAACAGACGGCTCGTGAACCTCACGCTCGGGCGCCTCGCCTCGGCGCCCAGATAGGGCGCCGCTGCGAACGACGGCGCGACCATGAGCGCGAGCCCGAATGCCACCCGCAACCCGGCGAGCATCTCGGGCAGCCGTTGCCGCCAGTCCGCGCTCGGCACGGGTGTCGGTGTGCGCAGGGATTCTGAACTCGCCGCGAGATCGGTCACGTGGCGAGGCTACTCGTCCGCTCCGGGAGCGCTCTCCCGCACTCGGCAGAGGCGGCGATCAGAGGCGGCGATCAGAGGCGGCGATCAGAGGCGGTACAGCGCGGCGGTGTTCGCCGACGCGATCATGCGCGCCTGCTCGTCGCTGAGGGGGGCCAGCGCGGCGCGCAGCTCGCGCGTGACACCGGGGAAGACGGCGTCGGGATGCGGGTAGTCCGACGCCCAGACGATCCGGTCGGCACCGCACAGCGGCGAGGTGGCGGTGAACGCCAGCGTCGACTCGTCGGGGTCGAAGCTGATCCAGCACTGCCTCCGGAAGTAGGCCGAGGGCTCCTGCCTGAGCACGGGGACGTCCCACCCGAAGATCTCGTAGTGGTGGTCGAGGCGCTCGAGCCACGGCACCAGCCACCCTCCGCCCGACTCCAAGAACACGATGCGCAGCTCGGGGAACCGCTCGCACACCCCCCCGGCGAGCAGGAAGGTCATGGAGCTCATCATGTCGAAGGGGTTCGAGATCGCCTGGGTGAAGAAGATGTTGTCGATGGCGACGGTCCCGCTGTCGGGCGGCAGGGGGCTGGACGAGCTGCGCAGCTGGTTGATCCGCAGGCCCACGCACGTCCCCGGCAGGTCCGCGGCCAGAAACGGATGCAGGCCGATGGGCAGCCCGACGTCCGACGCGGCCGCCCACAACGGGTCGTAGGCAGCATCGGAGAAGGGCTTCCAGTCGGCGGTGGGGTTGGGTCGCACCATCACGCCGACGATTCCCGGCAGCCCCGCCACCCTGCGGATCTCGGCCGCCGACGCCGCGATGTCCCGCTGGGGGACGATGGCAACCCCGTACAGGCGTCCCCGGCCGTCGCCGGTGTGGGCCGACAACCAGTCGTTGTAGGCACGGCACATGGCCGCGGCGAATTCGGCATCGGGGTGCCCGGCGATCCCCAGCAGCAGGGTCGGGTACAGGACGGACTGGTCGATGCTGTCCTCGTCCATGTCGGCCAGGCGCGCCGCCGCGTCCCAAGCGGCGGGGCGCACTTCGGTGTAACGGAGCTCGCCCTTCTGCGCCCGGGCGCGGTCGGCCGCCGACATGCCGGCCGTGCCGGCCAACGCCATGAAGTTGGCGGGGGTCCGGGTGCCGTCCATGACGGCCCACTCGGTGCCCTCGGCGTCGGTCTCGATGTGCCACACCCGGTCCTCGAAGCCCGGAGGGGCGAACTCCCGGAAGCCCGTCGGGTGCTCTAGCACGTGCCCGTCGGCGTCGAAGAACTGCACACCGGTGGCCGCGGACCGTTCCTGTTCCGCCGTGGTGGTCATGGCCATCTCCTTATCGATGTGATTCCCGGTCGATGTGATTCCCGTCAGGACGAACGACGGGTGGGGAGGTTGTAGAAGGCCTGCGCGTTGGCGCCGGCCACCCGGGCGAGCGCGCCGTCGGCGAGGCCTTGGCCCGCGTGGCTGCGCAGCTCCTCGGTGGCGCGCGGCCATGCCCCGTCCCAGTGGGGGTAGTCGCTCGCGAACATCACGCAGCGGTCGCCGAGCGCGTCGACCAGGCAGGGCAACGTGCCCTCGTCCGGCTCACACGTCACGAAGACGTTGCCCCGGGCGACGTACTCCGACGGCGGGCGCTCCCAGCCACGAGGCACCCAGTCGCCGCGCGATTCGAAGTGCTCCTCGAGCCGCTCGACGAACCAGGGCAGCCACCCCGCCCCCGCCTCCAGGAAGGCGACCTTCAGGTCGGGGTGGCGGTCGAACACGCCGCCGCTCACCAGCGCGGTCATGGCGGTCATCTGGTCGAACGGGAAGCTGATGCAGTGCACCTGGATGTAGTTGTCGAAGCGGTCCACGCCGATCTTGGGCAGGTGGATCCCGGGAGCACCGTGCACGCCCAGTGGCATGTCGAGCGCCGTCGCGGCTGCGTAGAACCGGTCGAGGTCGGGGTGGTCGAGGTTGCGCGTCTTCAGCGCGGGCGGCACGACCGTGCACACGAGGCCGAGGCCCTTGGCCTCCTCCATGACGGCGATGGCGTCGTCGGTGTGCTCGATGGGGGCGACCGCAGCGCCGTGCAACCGGCCACCGCCCTTGGCGCAGAACTCGGCCGCCCACGCGTTGTACAGGCGGGCGATCCCGGAACCGAGGGCGGCGTCCTCGATGGTCGGCACGCACAACCCGAAGCTCGGGAACAGGACCATTTCGTCGATGCCGTCGGTGTCGGCGTTGCCGAGGACGCCGCCAGGTGTTCCGGGGTCGACGCCGTCCGCGGTCGTGAGACCGTGCTCCGGCGGGCATCCCGCTCCCGGGCCTTCGTACTGGGGATACGGGCGTCCTTCGACGAGGACGCCGAGCTTCGTGTCGGTGCGGATGCCCACCTGGTCCCCGAAGCGCTGCAACAACTCGCCGAAGAACTCGGGTGTCTCCACGGCATGGGCGTCGGCGTCCACCACGTACAGACCCGTCGCCATCTCCGGCTCCCTTCGGGTGATGCTGTCGTCAGTCGTCACGGCGTCGATGGCCCTCGATGGCGTCCCCCGGGGTCCGGCGTCATGCGCCGTCGTACACGATGACGCTGCGCGCCACCTCGCCCGCCTCCATGGCTCGGAACGCGTCGTTGATGTCGTCGAGGCCGATACGCCGGCTGACGAGCCCGCTGGCGTCGATCACCCCGCGCGCCACCAGGTCGACCAGCACGGGAAAGTCGCGGTCCGCGTCGGTCGACCCGTACACGCAGCCGACGACGGTCTTGGCGTCGACGAAAAGCTCGAAGGCCGAGAACGACAGCGTGTCCGAGGGCGAGCCCGCCCCCACGAGCACGGTGGCCCCGCCGCGCCGCGTGCACGCGAACGCGGTCCGGATGGTCTCGCTCCGGCCCACCACCTCGAAGGCGTAGTCCGCCCCCCGGCCAGAGGTGTGGCTGCGCACCGCCTCGACCGGGTCTCCGTTCGACGAGTCGACGACGGCGGTCGCCCCCATGGACTCGGCCAGCTTGAGCTTGGTGGCGACGCGGTCGACGGCCACGATCTGCGACGCGCCCGCCAGCCGCGCGCCCTGGATCACCGACAGCCCGACGCCACCGCACCCGATGACGGCCACGGTCGAACCCGGGGCGACGCGCGCCGTGTGCCACACGGCACCGACGCCCGTGGCGAGCGCGCAACCCACCAGCGCGGCCAGCTCCAGCGGCACCGACGGGTCGATGCGCACCACCTCGCCCTCGGGCACGAGGGTTTGCTCGCCGAAGGTGGCGGTGCCCAGGCCCCGGACGAGCGGTCGGCCGTCGAGGCTCGCGTACGGGCCCGACAGCGACTCGGCGAGCCCCCGGTCGCACAGCATCGCCTGGCCGGACAGGCACCAGAAACAGCTCCTGCAGGCGGGCATCCAGGTGAGGACCACGTGGTCACCGGGCGCCACCCGCGTGACCGCCGGTCCCACCTCGACGACGACACCGGCACCCTCGTGTCCGAGGACGGTCGGGAACATGAACGGGATCGTCCCCTTCTGGACCGACAGGTCGGAGTGGCAGACGCCGCTCGCGGCCATGCGGACGCGCACGTCGTGGGGACCGACCGCAGCCAGCTCGATGTCCTCCACCACGAACGGAGCACCGACCTCGTGCACCACGGCGGCGCGCACCGACGTGCCCGTCCGGGCCATCAGGCGGCCCCCGCCCCGGCGTGCACCGTCTGGGTGTCGGCCCCCGAGCGCAGCACCGCCCCGGGCACGGACCCGGTGAACGTGCCGGACTGCACGATCTCGGTCCCGTTCACCACGACGTGCTCGATGCCGTCGGCCTCGGCGAACAGCCGGCTGGCGCCCCCGGGAAGGTCGTCGCGCGTCCGCTCCGGGCCGTGCCCGATCCGCTCGGGGTCGAACAGCACGAGGTCCGCCCACCAACCCTCGGCGACCCGGCCGCGGTCGCGCAGCCCGTACAGGCGGGCGGGCACCTCGGTCAGCTGGTGCACCGCCTCCTCCCAGGAAAGCAGCTGGCGCGAACGCACGCCGTCACCGAGGAGGGAGGTCGAGTAGATCGCCCCGCACATCACGTCCAGATGCGCGCCGGCGTCGGAGCCGCCCACCACCGTGCGCGGGTCACGCCACACCTTGGCGCGCAGCTCCCAGTCGGCATCGGATTCGCCGATCGGTGGCCGCAGCCCGGTGCGCAGCTTGTCGGCGAGCACGACGTCGACGAGCGCGTCGAACGGATCCTGGCCGGTCTCCTTGGCCACCGATCCCACCGACCGTCCCTCGTAGGCCCGGTTGGCGGCGCTGAACGTCTCGTCGATGAGGAGGTTCTCCCACCGGGCGAGGGCGCCGATGATGCCGGCGTCCTTGGACTTGGCTCCCTCGTCGAGCCGGGCGCGCTCGGCCGGGTCCGACAGACGCGCCATGCGCTCGTCCACCGGGAGCGCGAAGAGCTCGCGCCAGCCCGGGAGGGCATCGATGATGGCGCCGTGCTCGAACGACAAGCGGATCTTCATCGTGTGCGGCAGCGTCAGCGCCACGACGGTGGCACCGCGCGCCGCGGCGGCCGTCGACGCGGCGAGCTGATGGTCCGCCGCCCCGGGGTTGAGGGCGGACACGCCGAGCACGTTCCAGTTGGCGGGACGGTCGGCCAGCAGCGACAGGGACGTCATCAACTCGACTTCGCTGTCGCTGAAGCCGTTCAGACACCCGGGCAGGATGAGCTCGAGCGTGGTGCCGGGATGCCCCGACAATTCGGCGCACAGCGCCTCCAGCTCCTCACGCTCGGCCGAGCGCGACGGCACCGGCATGCCGTCACCGTCGTTGTGGGTGTGGGCCTGCGAGGTCGAAAAGCCGAGTGCGCCCTCCTCGAGGCAGCGGGCCAGGAGCGCGCGCATGGCGCTCGTCTCCTCGGCGGTGGCCGCCGAGCCGACGGCGCGCTCCCCCATGACCACGCGGCGCAGCGCCGAGTGGCCGACGAGGAACCCGGCGTTCACGGCGATGGCGCCGTCGAAGCGCGCCAGCCACTCGCCGAACGACGACCACGACCAGTCGAGGTGCTCCAGGGCCGAGATGGGCATGCCCTCGACCCGGGCCATCATGCGGGTGAGGTAGTCGGCGTGCGCCGGGCCGGCCGGTGCGAGCGAGAAGCCGCAGTTGCCGCCCACCACGGTGGTGACGCCGTGGAGCGGGGACGGGCTCGCCGTCGGGTCCCAGGACAGCTGGGCGTCGTAGTGGGTGTGCAGGTCGACGAATCCGGGGACGACCATGAGGCCTCCGGCGTCGATGCGGTGGGCCGCGGCCTCGTCCACCTCCCCCACGGCCACCACCCGCCCGTCGCGCACCCCCACGTCGGCGCGACGAGCCGCCGCCCCGGTCCCGTCCACCACCGTGCCGCCCCGGATCAACAGGTCGAGCATCGGCGTACCTCCTGTGAAGCCGGGCGCGCGCCCGGCGGCTCGGCGACCGTCACGCCGTGGCGGCCGGGAATTCCAGAATCGTCTTGGGCCGGGTGAACGCCAGCATCCCCTCCGGCCCCAGCTCCACGCCGTAACCGGACTGCTTCCACCCACCGAACGGGGCGCGGTGGTCCATGGCCGCGGTGCCGTGGTTGTTCACGAACACGGTGCCCGCCTGCAGGCGGTCGGCGGCGCGCTCGGCCAGATCGGTGTCGCCCGTCCAGATCGACGCGCACAACCCGAAGGACGACGCGTTGGCGCGCTCCAGGGCCTCCTCGACCTCTGTGTACCCGAGCACCGGGAGCGCCGGGGCGAACTGCTCTTCGCTCACGATCGGGGCGTCTTCGGACGCTCCTTCGACGATCGCCGGCGAGACCAGGTACCCGCCCGCCTGGGCGTCGACGTCGCGCACGCGCGCCGGACGGTGCACGCGCGCGCCGCGACGGTCGGCGTCGGCGAGCATGGCCTCGACGCGATCGCGGGCCGCGGGCCGGTGGACGGGGCCCATCGTCACCTCGGGCTCGAGGCCGTCCCCCACCACTTCGCGCGACACCCGGTCGACGAGTGCCTCCACCATGGCGGCGCGCTTGGACTCGGGCACGTAGAGGCGCTTGATCGCCATGCACACCTGCCCACTCGTGATGAACGTGGCCCCTACGATCTTCTCGGCGAGCGCGTCGTCCACTTCCACGTCGGGCGCCACGATGGCGGGGTCATTCCCGCCGAGCTCGAGCACGACGGGGCGCACCGCCCCGGCGGCGGCGGCCATGACGGCCCGGCCGGTGGGGACACCCCCGGTGAAGGACACCATGTCGACGCCGGGGTGGGTCACGAGCATCTCGCCGAGTTCCGCGCCCGGCCCGTTGACCGCGTTGACGACGCCGGGAGGAAGGGCCTCGGCCAGGGCGGCCGCCGCGGCCAGCACCGCGCCCGGGCAGGTGGGCGGGGCCTTGACGACGACGGTGTTGCCCATGAGCAAGGCAGGCAGGACCTTGTTCCCGAACACCGAGACCGGCCAGTTGAACGGCAACAACGCGGCGACGACGCCGTGCGGCTGGTGGACGACGCGGGTGCGCCGGTTGCCACCCTCCATGGTGCGGCCCGACAGGGCCTCGGCGGCGATCGGCGCGAACGCTCCCGCCATGCCGCCGATCGTCCCCGCGTCGAACTGCGCCTCCCACGCCACCTTGCCGTGCTCGCGGGTGAGCAGGTTGGCGAGCCCGTGCGCCTCGACGGCCGCCCCGGCGGCAGCGGCCGCCTTGCCCACCAATTCGGCGCGTTCGCGCACGTCGAGCGCGGCCCAAGCAGCCTGCGAGCGGCGCGCCGCGGTGACGGCGGCGTCGAGTTGCGCCGACGAGGCGGACGGCGCGTCGAGAACGACCTCCGCCGGACGGACGGGATTGGTCACCGGGTAGGTGCCTTCCTCGCCCCGCACCACGCTCCCGTCGATCACCAGCCCGATGGCGTCACCCACGGTTCGCCTCCCCTCCGGAGAATGCCGTTCTCCGGGATGATAGTTTCCTTCGCCGATGGCGTCCCAGCCGCGTGAGACCGCCCCGGCCACGACCCGGATCGACGGCTCGCTCGGCCGGACACTCGACGGGGCCCGGGTCCACCGGGCGGACGTCGCCGAACGGCTGGTCGAGGCGGCGCGCCGCCTGATGTGGGAGGCCGGCGGCCCGAGCTTCACCGTCACCCAGGTGGTGGCGGGCGCGGGCACCTCGCTCAAGAGCTTCTACCGCTGCTTCGCCGGCAAGGACGAGCTGCTCGTGGCGCTCTTCGCCGACGACGCCCGTCGGGGGGCCGCCGCCCTGGCCGTCGACGTGGACGAGGCGGGATCGCCCGACGAACGTCTGCGGCGCGCCGTGCAGGGCCTGTTCCGTTTCGTGTCGTTGGACGGGAGGCTCCCCTACGCGGCCGCGCTCGTGCGCGAGCACCTCCGCCTGGCGGAGTCGCACCCTGAGCAGCTGCGCGCCGTCTTGCACCCGTTCGTGGCGCTCTTCGAGCGCGAGGTCGCCGGCGCCCAGGAGCGCGGAGCCGTCCGCTCCGGTGACACGGCGCGTCTCGCCCGCACGCTCTTCCACGTCGTCGTGTCCCATCTCCACGCGCTCATCTGTCACCAGATCGACGACAGTCCGACGGACGTCGCGGAGGACCTGTGGCGGTTCTGCGCCGCGGCGCTGCGACCATGACCGCTCGCGCCCACCACGAGTCCGTGCTCCTGCCGGATCCCGCCCCGAGGCCCATCCGGGTACCGGTCATCTCGGTGGACGACCACCTCATCGAGCCCCCCGACCTGTTCGAGGGGCGTCTCCCGGCGAAGCTCGCCGAGCGCGCCCCGCGCATCGTCGAACAGGACAACGGGGTGCAGCAGTGGGTCTACGAGGGTCGGACCTACCCCAACGTGGGCCTGAACGCGGTGGCGGGCCGGCGACGCGACACGTGGAGCATGGACCCGTCGCGCTTCGACGAAATGCGCCCGGGCTGCTTCGACATCCACGCCCGGATCGCCGACATGGACCTGAACGGCGTGTGGGCGTCTCTGTGCTTCCCGTCGTTGGTGGCGGGCTTCTGCGGCTCGGTCTTCTCGCGTTCGGACGATCCCGAACTGGGGTTGGCATGCCTGCGCGCGTGGAACGACTGGCACATCGACGTGTGGGCCGGCACGTACCCGGAGCGCATCATCCCGCTGCAACTTCCCTGGCTGGCCGACATCCCGGTTGCTGCCGAAGAGGTCCGCCGCAACGCGGCGCGCGGCTTCAAAGCGGTGAGCTTCCCCGAGTTCCCCTCCAAGCTCGGCCTGCCCTCGATCTTCTCCGGCTTGTGGGACCCGTTCTTCGCGGCCTGTGAGGAGACCCAGACGGTGCTCTGCCTGCACACCGGCGCGTCCGCGTGGGCGCCGTTCGCGTCGTCGGACCCGCCGTTCGAGTTGTTCCCCACGCTGTTCCCGGTGAACGCGCTCGTCGCCGCCGCTGAATGGCTGTGGTCGGGGGTGCCGCTGCGTTTCCCCCACCTCGCGGTGGCGCTTTCGGAGGGGGGCATCGGGTGGGTCCCGATGCTGCTCGACCGCGTCGACTATGTCCTCGCCCATTCGGGCTCAGGGACAGAGAGCACGTCATGGCCGTCGGAGCTGGCGCCGAGCGAAGTGCTCCGGCGCAACTTCTGGTTCTGCACGATCGACGACCCTTCGGTGATCGAGCTCCGGCACCGCATCGGCGTGGACCACATCATGGCGGAGAGCGACTACCCGCACGCCGATTCGACGTGGCCCGATACCCAGGAGGTCCTGGCCGCCGCGCTCGCGCACCTGCCCGAGGACGAGACGCGCCTGATCGCCGCCGAGAACGCGGCGCGGCTGTTCCGCCACCCGCTCCCCCCCTCCGACGACTGGCGCCACGCCCCGTGACCGGCGCCACGGCCGCCGGCGGCGAGGGGCACGCCCCGGGCGGGCCGGCCGGCGCGCCCGTCGTCGTGGATGCCGACGGCCACGTCGTCGAACCGCGCGCCTGTTGGGACGCAGTCCCGGATCCGTACCGGCCGCGCATCGTGCGCGACGCCGGCGGGTTCGAGCACGTCGTCGTGGACGACACCGAGATCCTGGCCGTCCCCCTCGGGACCCTGGCCACACCGGGCGCCCACTTCGACGACCCGTCGTCGTTCCGCACCCTGGAGGAGGCCCACCCGGGGGGCTCCGACCCCGTGGCGCGCCTCGCCGACATGGACGCCGAAGGCATCGATCAGGCCGTCCTGTTCCCCTCCATCGGCCTCTACTTCTGGGCGCTCGACGACGCGGCCGCCGCGGTTCCGATCGCCCGCGCGTACAACGACTGGCTGGCTCGGTACTGCGCGGCGGATGCCACGCGCCTGTTCGGGGCGGCGATGCTCCCTGTCCAGGACCCGGCCGCGGCGGCCGCCGAGCTGCGCCGGGCGCACGACGAGCTCGGCTTCGCCGCGGCCTTCGTCCGCCCCAACCCCTGTTGTGGGCGCAGCCTGTCGGACCGTGCCTACGACCCGCTGTGGGACGCGGCCGAGGAGACGGGCATGGCGATCGGCGTGCACGAAGGCAGCTCGGTCATCGTCCCCACCCTCGGTTCCGACCGTCCGTTCAATCCCCTCGTCCTGCACGCCGTCTCGCACCCGTTCGAAGAGATGCTGGCGTGCGCGCAGCTGATCGCGTGGGGGGTGCTCGAGCACCACCCCGGGCTGCGGGTGGTCTTCTTGGAGTCGGGGGGCGGCTGGGTGCCGTTCTGGTTGGAGCGCCTCGACGAGCAGGCCGAGAGCTTCGGGGGGTTCTGCCCGGACCTGCGCCTGCGTCCCAGCGAGTACTTCGCCCGCCAGTGCTGGGTCAGCTACGAAATCGACGAGCACACCCTTCCGGCGCTCACCCCGTACATCGGCGAGCACCGCGTCGTGTGGGGCTCGGACTACCCCCACCACGACGCCACGTTCCCCGGCGCCCTGGACACGCTGCGGCGGACGATCGCCCCGCTCGACGCCGCCGTCCAGGCGTTGGTCCTGGGCGCCAACGCCGCCGAGCTCTACCGCCTGCCGCCCCGGGGCGCGCCGCCAGCAGCGAACGTCGGCACGGGCCAGCCCGCCCCCGCGGACGAGCCCGTCGCGCGCTGAACGCGCTGGGCACGTCGGGCACATCGGGCGCGGCCGTGCTGGGCGACGTCGTACGCGAAGCCGCCGTTCGTTACGGCCCCACCCCCGCGTACGTCACCCCGGACGGGCTCGCCCTGAGCTACGGCCGACTCGACCAGTTGTCGGACGAGGTGGCGTCGGGCTTGCGCACCCGCGGCGTGAGCGAGGGCGACGTGGTGGCACTGCTCCTGCCGTCGGGACCGGCGTACGCCGTGGCGTACGCGGCCGCCGCCAAGATCGGGGCGGTCACCGCGGGCGTCAACGACCGGCTGTCACCCCCCGAACGTCGCCGTTGCCTGGAGGTCGCCCGGCCCCGCCTGGTCCTCGCATCACCGTCGCTCGCTCGCGACACCCAGCCCGGAGTCCTTCCCGCCGTCGACGACGTGCTCGAGGTGGACGCCGAGACCGCGCCCGACGACGCACTGGCCGAGCTGCGCACCGGCGCCGCGGACGCCGCGCCGGTTCGGCCCGACCCGGACCGGCCGGTCGCCATCGTGTTCACGTCCGGCACCACGGGCGCCCCCAAGGGCGCGGTGTTCTCGGGCCGCCAGCTCGACGCCGTCGGGCAGATCGACGGGGGCCGGCGGTGGGGGGGCGGGGGCCGCGGCCTGTCGTCGACGTCCTTCGCACACCTCGGGTACATGACCAAGCTGCCGCAGACGTTGCGGGGCGGCGGGACGACGTTCCTCATGCGGCGGTGGTCGGCGGGTGACGCGCTCGACATGGTGCAACGTCACCGCGTGACGGTGCTCGGCGGCATCCCCACCCAGGTGGCTCTCATGCTGCGCCACGAGCGATTCCCGACCACCGACGTCTCGAGCGTGCGGCTCATCGCCATGGGCGGCGGCCCTTCGACGGCCGCGCTCGTACGCGAGGCGCGCCGGGCCTTCGGTGTCCCGGTCGTCGTGCGCTACACGTGCACCGAGGCGGGGGTGGGCGTCGGCACCACGCCCGAGGACCCGCCCGAGGACGCCGAGGAGAGCGTCGGTCGGGCGCGCCCCGGCGTCGAGCTCACCATCCGCTCCGACGACGATCGCGTCCTGCCGTCGGGCGAGGACGGCGGCGTGTGCCTGCGCTCGGGCGCGGTCATGACCGGCTACTGGCGCGACCCGGAGGCCACCGCCGCGGTCTTCACCGCCGACGGCGCCGTGCGCACCGGCGACCTCGGCCATGTCGACGAGCGCGGCCGCCTGCACCTGGCGGGGCGGAGCAAGGAGATGTACGTGCGCGGCGGTTACAACGTGTTCCTGCTCGAGGTCGAAAACGTCCTCGCCGACCATCCCGCCGTCGCCGACGTCGCCGTGGCACCGCGGCTCGACGAGGTCATGGGCGAGATCGGCGTCGCCGTGGTGGTGCCGCGCCCCGGGAATGAGCCGCCCACACTGCAAGCCCTCCGTGAGCACGCCCGCCACCGGTTGGCGGCCCACAAGCTCCCCGAGGACCTCGTCGTCACTTCCGAGCTGCCCCGCACCGCGATGGAGAAGGTGGACCGGCGAGCGCTCCGCTCGCTGGTGCAGAGCGCTTCCACCGGGCGCGTGTCACGAGGTGACGACTGACTTCTCCCTGCTCACGACGAGCCGGATGCCACCTGCTCGCTCACGACGCCGTGTCCTGGGCCACGACCAGCAGCGCGTCGGTTCCCTCCTCACCGGCGATGAGCACGTCGTCCGGCGCGTCGTCGTCGGCGAGCACGTCGAAGATCGCGCCGGCCATCTCGTCGGGTTGGAGGACGCGGTAGCGCAGTTTGCCCGCCGCGATCCACTGTTCGAGCGCCGCGGTGGCCGCCTCGGGTTCCCACTGTTCGGCGAACGAGGTCGCGGTGTTGCCCACGGCCACGCATACCACGCGCATCCCCGGCTCCTCGGCGCGCAAGCCGCGCGCCATCTCCGCCAGGGCGGCCTTGGTCGAGCCGTAGACGCCGAGCCAGGGCCACGGGTCGCCCATCGAATGGGTGGTCACGATCACGGCGGGGTGCTCGGATCGGCGCAGGTGCGGTAGGGCTCTCGACACCACGAGGGCGGCTCCGATCAGGTTCGTCGCCAGCATCGTGTGCCAGGTGCGCGCGTCCGCGTCGGCGATCCTCACGAGGGGCGAGCTCCCTGACATGTACACGAGCAGGTCGATGCCCCCCAGCCAGGCGGCGGCGTCGTCGACGAGCCCGGCGCACTGCGCGTCGTCGGTCACGTCACACCGCCAGGCCCGCGCGTCGGAGCCCGCGGCCCGGATCTGGGCGGCAACCTCTTCCACCATGTCGCGGCGGCGGGCGGACACCGCCACCGTCGCCCCTCGGCGCCCGGCGGCCACGGCCATGGCGCGGCCGATGCCCGACGACGCCCCCACCACCAGCACCCGCCGTCCTCGGAGGTCCGCGTCTGCCCCGGCCATCGTCCCTCCCCGTCCGCCGAGCCCGTCTCGACCGGCGCTCGGAGCGTACCGTCCGGACCCTGACGGCTTTGTCAGGGTTCGGGGGTCGTGCCCTAGCATTCCGGCCCGTGACCACGACCGGGCCGTCCATACGCCTGCTGCCGCGCCTCGACGACACCAACCGTTTCTTCTGGACCTCGGGGGCCGACGGGGTGCTCCGCTTCCTGCGTTGCGGCCGGTGCCACCGCTTCGTGCATCCCCCGGTGCCGCGCTGTTCGTACTGCCTGGCCGATGCGCTCGTGCCCGAGACGGTGAGCGGGCGGGGTGTGGTGCACTCCTTCACCGTCAACCACCAACAGTGGATCCCGGGTTCCGACCCGTACATCATCGGGCTCGTGACCATCGCCGAGCAGGACGACGTGCGCCTCACGACGAACATCGTGCGGTGCGCGCCGGAGGACGTCCGCATCGGCATGCCCGTGGCAGTCGAATTCGAACGGCACGAGGACGTCTGGGTCCCGCTGTTCGCCCCCGCCGGCGGCACGCCGCGCCCATGAGCGCGCGCGAGCCGCTCGAGCGACGCGCCGTCATCTCAGGGATCGGGCAATCGGCGGTCGGCCGTCGGCTCGGGAGGACCGAGCTCGACCTGACGCTCGACGCCTGTCTTCAAGCCATCGAGGACGCCGGGCTCACGCGTGAGGACATCGACGGCTTGGCCACCTTCCCCGGCGCGGGCGTGGGCACGGCGGGGTTCGCCGGGCCGTCGAGCCCGGAGGTGCAGGACGCGCTGCGCCTCCGCCTCAACTGGCACGACGGCGGGCTCGAGGGCCCGGGCCAGCTGCGCGCCGTCTTCGCGGCGTGCCTGGCGGTGGCGGCCGGCCTGGCGCGCCACGTCCTCGTGTACCGGACGGTCACGGAGTCGAGCGCCCAGGGCGAAGGCGGTCGCCAGGGCATCGGCGGGGCGGGCGGTGGGAGCGGCCGGGGCGTCCCCCGGTTCTCGGGCTTCTTGCAGTGGACCATCCCCTACGGCGCAGTGTCGGCCGCCAACTGGATCGCGTGGATCGCGCAGCGGCGGATGTACGAGTTCGGGCTCACCCGCGAGCAGCTCGCGCAGATCGCCCTCAACGCCCGGGCCAACGCGGCGCTCAACCCCAAGGCCATCTACCGCCAGCCCATGTCGCTCGAGGACTACCTGTCCGCCCGGATGATCACGACGCCGCTGTGCCTGTACGACTGCGACGCCCCGTGCGACGGGTCCACGGCCGTGGTCGTCTCGCACGTCGACTACGCCCCGGACGCCCCCAAGCCGGCGTGCCACGTCAACGCCATCGGCACCGCGCTGCGCGGCCGGCCGAGCTGGGACCAGTTCGACGACATGACGACGTTCTCGGCGCGCGACGCGGCGGCGAGCATGTGGGAGCGCACCGAGCTCGTCCCTTCCGATGTCGGCGTGGCCGAGCTCTACGACGGCTTCAGCATCCTCACCATGGTGTGGCTCGAGGAGCTGGGCCTGTGTCCCCGAGGCGAGAGCGGCCCGTTCGTCGAAGGCGGCCGGCGCATCGCCCTCGACGGCGAGATCCCGCTCAACACGAGCGGTGGCCAACTGTCGGCCGGCCGCTTGCACGGGTTCGGGATGATGCACGAGGCCTGTGTGCAGCTGCGCGGCGAAGGCGGGGCACGCCAGGTCCCTGCGCAACCCGAGGTGGCCGCGGTGGCGGCCGGCGGCGGCCCGATCGCCGGTTGCATGCTGCTCACACGCGGTCCGAGCTGAGCGACCGCCGCCGCGCGCCGGTGCTCGCCGGGGCCGGCCAGGGCGCACTCACGGGCCTCGTGCGAAGCTGACACGGGCGTCAGGTCTTCACGGCCGACCGGCTACGATCCCGGCCGTGCGCCTGCACTACGACGACGAGACCGAGGCCTTCCGAGCCGAGCTCCGTGCGTGGATGGAGGCGAACCTGCCGCCTGCTTCCGAGCGCGCCGAGCGCATCCAGTCCTCGGCGCACATCCCCGAGTGGGCCCGGCGCTGGCAGCGCAAGCTGTTCGACAACGGCTGGCTCGTGCCCGGCTGGCCGCCGGCATACGGCGGGCGCAACGCCACGCCCGTCCAGCAGATGGTGTACTTCGAGGAACTGGCCCGTCTCGGGGTGCCCCGCAGCTGCAATCCCCAGGGCCTGTCGATCATCACGCCGTCGATCCTGGATTTCGGGACCGACGAGCAGAAAGAACGCTACGCGCTGCCCACGCTGCGGGCCGAGATCAGCTGGTGCCTCGGCATGAGCGAGCCCAACGCCGGGAGTGACCTCGCCGGGCTGCGGACGCGCGCCGAGCTGGTGGACGACCACTTCGTGGTGAACGGGCAGAAGGTGTGGACCTCGGGCGCCCACCAGGCCGACTTCTGCTTCTGTTTCGTGCGCACCGACCCCGACGCACCCAAGCACGCCGGCATCAGCGTGCTCATCATCGACATGAAGACGCCGGGCATCGAGACACGGCCCATCGCCGAGCTCACCGACCGCGAGCACGCCGACTTCAACGAAGTGTTCTTCACCGACGTCGTCGTCCCCGCCGAGAACCTCGTGGGGGAGTTGAACCACGGCTGGTCCGTCGCGGGCGGCTCGTTGGCCCACGAGCGGGGCATGTTGTGGATCAACGAAGCGTCCGGCACCCAGAGGATCCTCGACCGCGTCATCGCCACGGCGACGACCACGCTCCCCGGCGGGCGACGACCGGCCGACGACCCCGTGTTCCGGGAGGTCGTGGCGCGCGCCTATGTCCAGTCGCAGGCGCTCAAGCTGCTCGGCTACCGGGGCTTCGCCAAGTTCGCCAAGGGGATGGCGTCGCCGGAGCACTCGGTCCTCAAGCTGCTCGGCAGCGAGCTGCGCCGGAACCTCGCGCTCGACGTGGGGGAGGCGCTCGGGCCCGACGGCCTGGACCTCACGCGTCACGACGCCCCCGAGGTCAGCCGCCGGGGAGAATACGAGGCCTGGCTGGTGCACTGGCTGCAGTCGTTCTCGGGGACGATCGCCGGTGGCACGTCGGAGATCCAGCGCAACATCATCGCCGAGCGCGTGCTCGGGCTGCCGCGTCGGTAGCGGGCCCGCCGGCGCCGAAGGAGGGGGACCATGCCCACGTACGGACCGGAGATCCTCGGCCCGCCGCCGCGCGACTCCGAGCAGAAGTTCTGGGACCCCGACGTCCAGACCATGGATCCCGAGCGCCTGCGCGAGCTCCAGGACGAGCGCGTGCGCGAGCTCATGGGCAAGATCTTCGACACCCCGGTGCCGTTCTTCGTGCGCAAGCTGCGCGACGCCGGGATCGGCGCCGCGGAGGACGTCAAGACCGTCGACGACCTGCGCAACGTGCCGCTCACGGTGAAGCAGGACCTGCGCGACTCAGAAGCCGAGGCCCCCCCGTACGGGGACTACCGCTTCACCGATCTGCGCGCCGCGGTGCGCATCGGGACCTCGACCGGAACCACGGGCCAGCCCACGATTTCGTATTGGACCCGGCGCGACCTGTGGATCGAGTACGAAGCCTCGGCCCGGACGTGGTGGCGTTACGGGTACCGGCCCGGGATGATCGTGACCCACGCCCACCCCGCCTACCTCTACAGCGGCGGTCCCATGCTGTCCGGCTCCTACGAGTACTTCGGCATGCTCAACGTCTGGGTGCCGCCGCCTGAGACCGACGAGCTCGCCGAGCAGGCGCTGCGCTTCTGGATGCGGGTCAAGCCCGACATCCCGTTCATGGGCTTCTCCACCGGCCGCTTCTTCGAGGTGGCGGGCAAGCTCGGCATCGACCCCAAGGACGCCGGGCTCGAATTTCGGGGCATGCCCGGCTTCGGCATGGGCAAGGGGATGCCGCTCATGACCGCCGGGGCGGAGTGCTTCGCCTACCTCGGTGGCGGGTGCGGCCAGCTTCCCGGGGCGCACCTCGCCCAGGACTGGGCGGTGGTGCAGGCGGTCGACCCGGCGACGGGCGAGGAGGTGCCCGACGGGGAGTGGGGCGACCTCGTCGTCACGACCTTGGACCGTGACAACGGGCTGTTGCGCTACGACCTCGAGGAAGCCTGCGCCATTCTGCGGGAGCCGTGCCCGTGCGGGGAGACGAGCATCCGGGGACTCTGGGGCGGGCGCTTCAAAGACCTCATCGCGTCACAGGGGAAGCGGTTCCAGGCGAACGAGGTGGAGGGCGCGCTGCGCACCGTCGGGGATGTCACCGAGCCGACCGTCGAGTGGCAGATGGTGCGGCCGGGCACCGGCAACGAGGACGCCCCGTTGCGCGTCCGGGTGGAGCGCGGGACGAGCGCAGCGGACGACGACACCGAGGTGGCGGTCCGGTGCGCGGTCGCCATCCGCGAGCGGCTCGGTATCGACGCCGAGGTCGAGGTGCTGGCGCGCGAGACCATCCCGCGGTCGGGCTACAAGGCCGCGCGCGTCGTCGACGAGTGACCCGATGAGCGACCCCATCCACGACATCACCCTTGCGGACGTCCTGCGGGGCCACGCCACGACCCGCCCGGCATCCATCGCGACGGTGTGCGGCGACGAGCGCGCCGACTTCACCGCATTGGACGAGCGCGTCAACCGGCTCGCCAACGCCCTCGCCACGGAGGGCGTCGGGGCCGGCGACCGTCTTCTGTGGCTGGGGCAGAACTGCCACCGGCTTCTCGAGGGTCTCCTCGCCGCGGCCAAGCTCGGCGCCGCCTTCTGTCCCGCCAACTGGCGCCAGAGCGCGGGTGAATTCGCGTTCGTCCTCAACGACAGCGATCCCGCGGTCGTGTTTTGGCAGGAGGCCGAGATCGGTGACACCCTCCGCCAGGCACGTGACGAGACCGGATCGAAGGCCCTCTGGCTCCAGCACGACGGCGAGGGTGACGACAGCTACGAGGGATTCGTGGGATCGGCGTCCGCGCAGGACCCGCGCCGTGATTCCGACGAGCGCGACCCGGTGCTCATGATGTACACCGCGGCCTTCTCCGGGAGCCCGAACGGCGCGTTGTTGTCCCACCGCGCCCTCGTCCTCCAGGGCTCGTTCATGGCGCAGATGATGGGCGTGGGCGCCGACTACGTCTATCTGAACTGCGGGCCCCTTTTCCACGTGGCCACGTTCATGGCCACCCTGGCGACGTTCGTGGCCGGCGGGACCAACGTGTTCACACCCCGCGTCGACGCCGAGGAGTTGTGTCGGCTCATTTCGAGCGAGCACTGCACCGGGGCGTTCCTCATGCCCCCCACGATCGAACAGATCGTGCAGCTCAACGCGGACCGCCGTTTCGACTTGCAGAGCCTGCGCACCTTCCGGGGGCAGCCTCCGTGGTCGACCATGGTCAGCATCGACGACAGCCCCTGGGGCCGCCGGCCCGCGGGCTACGGGCAGACCGAGGTCATGGGGATGGCCACGTTCAACGCCCTGCAGCCGAGCATCGGCAGCCACGGACGACCGGCGCCCTTCGTCCGCATCGGCGTGGTCGACCCCGACGGTGCGCTGCTGCCGCCGGGCGAGACCGGCGAGATCGTCGTGCGGGGGGCGACGGTGATGAACGGGTACTTCAACCGCCCCGAGCTCAACGCCGAGCGCCAGGCCGGCGGCTGGCACCACACCAACGACCTGGGCCGGCTCGAGGCGGACGGCTCGCTCTCGTTCATCGGGCCCAAGACCAGGCTCATCAAGTCCGCCGCCGAGAACATCTACCCCACGGAGGTCGAGGGCTGCCTGCGCTCCCACCCGGCGGTCGCCGACGCCGCGGTCATCGGTGTCCCCGATCCCACCTGGGGCCAGAACGTCAAGGCGGTCGTGGTGCTACGCGAGGGCGCGAGCGCCACCGAGGAGGACCTCATCGAGCACTGCCGGTCGAACATCGCGTCCTACAAGAAGCCCAAGTCGGTCGAGTTCGTGGACGCGCTGCCCCGCCAGGGCTTCGCGGTGGACTACGCGGCGCTGGACGAGCGCTTCGGCGGGGGCGGGTACCCGGGCATCGGGGAACGAGGCCTCGGGCCGTACACCGTCCGCACCTGAGGCGGGCCCGAGGGCCCGGCCCCTGGGGCTGTCTTTACGACGGAAAGTCGAACTGTTGCGCCTGCGCCAGTAGCGCGCTCCGGTCGGCAGCCAGGAGGAAGCCGGCGCTGATCGCCGTGTCCAGGGCACGCGTGTACGCCGCCAGGTACCCGGCCCGGTCGTGGTAGAGCCGCAGCAGCGTCGTCGAGCCGAGCGGCGTGGTCGAGCCGAACAGCGAGCAGAGCACGCTCACCCCGGGCGGCGACTGCCCGGACAGCGCCAGCACGGGGGTGTCCACCGCCGGGGTCCGCACGCCTCCCCG
>DATGKD010000256.1:0-8468 GCA_035294855.1 Acidimicrobiales bacterium | reverse complement strand
CGACCTGTCGGCGTACTTGGGCGGCGCCGGTCACGAAGTCCATGTCGTGACGGGCACCCGCGACCGGGCGCGCACCGAACGCCGCGACGACGGGGTCACCGTCCACTACCGCGAGCACCTCCTCGCTTCGCGCGGCACTCGCCACGGTGTCACGGCCTCCGAGACGTTCGCGGTGCGCGCCCTGGCGCCGTTGCTCGCCCACCGTGCCGACGTGGTCCACGCGCTCACCCCGAGCGGCGCCGTGGCGGGACGCCTTGCCGGGCTCCCCACGATCTTCACGATCCTCGGCCATCCCGACGTGGAGCAGCTGCCGTCTCACCCGGTGCCGTGGCTGCTGTGGCGCGCCGCTGTGCGCACCGGCACGGTGGTGGCCGCGCTCAGCACCGCGTCGGCCCAGGCACTCGAGTCCACGATGGGGCGCAGAGCCGTCGTCCTTCCTCCCGGTGTCCGGCTGGAACGCTTCACCCCCAACCTGTCGCCGAGGAACGGCCCCCCACGGGTGCTCGTGTCGGGCTCGTTGTCCGATCACCGCAAACGCGCCGATCTGGCAGTCGCCGCGTTCGCCAAGCTCCTCGAGAGCCACCCCGCCGCCCGTCTGGCGTTGTCAGGGGAGGGCGACGCCGCATGGGCGCTCGCCGCCGCTCCGAACGCCCGTGTTCGGGGAGCCATCGACGTGCTCGGCCCCGGTCACCCGGACGACGTCCCCTCTCGCTACGGCGGTGCGACGTTGACACTGCTTCCTGCCGAGCACGAGGCATTCGGCCTGGCACTCGTCGAGTCGATGGCCTGTGGCACGCCGGTGGTGTGCACGCCGAGCGGCGGTATGCCCGAGATCGTCGGCGACCACCCTGTCGGCCGCGTGGCCGAGGCGGCCACGCCGAGGGCGCTGGCGGAAGCGATGGACGCGGTCATCCGCCTCGCGGCGTCGCAGGCGACATCGGGAGCATGCCTGGCGCGTGCCCGCCACTGGGGATGGCACGAAGCGGTCGGTCCCGCTCACGAGGCGCTGTATGAGGAGGTCGTGGCGGCGCGCCGGACCGTGCGACGGGCTGTCCGCCGCTCACCACATCGGTCGGCCCCACTCCCCGACCAACGTCGTGCCGACGGCCGCACCCCACGGCCTTCGAACACCGAAGACCGCGTCCCCGACGCCGCGGCCTATGCCGGTACTCGGGCCCCGTCGGTGGTGTCGACCACGCTGCTGCGCCACCGTTCGGTGTCGTGAGGATTCAGCGATCCCCGCGTGCCCCACGCCCCGAGCGCACGTTGGTGAGCGCGTAGCCGAGTGCGCCGCGCGCCGTGGCGGCAAGCCGCGTGAGCGCCAGCAGCGCGCCGAACTCGTAGCCACGCCGTACACAGCGGGCCAGGTCGCGTGCGCCGTCGTCCCAGAGGATGGGGCGGCCGACCAGACGGGCGCGCGGACGGTCGGAGGACCACAGGCGCGCCAGGCGGGCACCCTGGCCCACTCCGTAGGACCACTCGAGCGGCACGAGGTCGCGGCGGGCACGCCACTGCACGTGCGTCGCCACGGCCGACGGCTCGTACCGGCCTGCGAAGCCTGCGCCGAGCAGCCGGTCGAGGAGCTCGAGGTCCTCCGCCGCCGGCCAGCGGGCACCCGGACCGAACTCCTCGGCGTAGCCGCCCACCGCCTCGAGCGCGCCACGACGCACCGCCAGGTTGGCACCGTGGCCGAACTCGCGCGCCGTCGTCTGATCGATGACGCCCGCGTCGGCACGGTCGAAATGCGCCACGGGTCGCTCGGCGGCCTCCCCGGACTCGTCGAGCGCGAGGCGGCCCGTGACGAAGGCGACGGCGCGGTGACCGTCGAACACGCCTCGCACCCCGTCGGCCCACGTGGCGCTCACACGGACGTCGTCGTCGACGAACGCGACGACGACGTGGCGACCAGCGTGCCAGCCCGTGTTGCGGGCCAGCGAGGCTCCGGGCAGATGACACACGACGAGGCGCGCTCCGTGGCGTTCTGCGGCCGCGGCAACGAGCGACGCGTTGTGGGGATTCGACGCCGAGTCGACCACGATCACCTCGTCGTCGGGCGCGACGCTCCGTTCCAACGCGGCGAGGCACTCCTCGAGCATCTGCGGACGGTCACGGGTGGCGACGACCACGCTCAACTCGGGTCCCATCGCGGCCTCGGAGCCTATCGGCGGGGTCGAACGTGAGCGGCGCCCCGGACCGGGTCCTGCACTACATCGCGCGCTGGCTCCCCGCGTCCGAGGGCTTCGTCCACGACCTCGTCGAGAACGTGCGGCGGGGGGGACTCGTCGTCTCGATGGCGCGACCGGAGAACACCGAACGGTTCCCCTTGCGTGGCGGCGTGCGCCTCGTCTCGCTCGCTACGGTTCGGGCGGTCACGCCCCCGCCGCTGCGCCAGAAGGCGGTGACCGCGTCGCTCCTGACTCTCGCCCGTCGACATCGCGTGGGCGTCGTGCACGCCCATCACGGTTACCGCGCCGACAACCTCGCCGGCCTGCTGCGCCACCGGTCCATGCCGCTCGTCCTTTCCTTGCACGGCGACGACGTGACCGGCCACGTGGCGGCCCAGCCCGACTACTACCGGCACATCGTGGACAGGGTGGGGGCCGTGATCGTGCCGAGCAGGTTCCTCGCCGGGCTGGCGGAAAGCCAAGGGTTCGCGGCAGAGCGGATACGGGTGATCCCGTCCGGCGTGGACACGTCCTACTTCACGCCGAGTCCCGTCCCCCTCGAACATCCCGAGGTCGTGTTCGTGGGACGTTTCGTCGAGAAGAAGGGGCTCGACGTCCTGGCGGCGGCGTGGCCCACGGTGCGCGAGGCGGTCCCGACGGCGCGGCTGCGCCTCCTGGGCTTCGGCCCGCTCGAGCCGCTGGCGCGGTCGATCGGGGGAGACGTCGAGGTCGTGCTGTCGCCGACGCGTCCCGCGGTGCGCGACGCCATGCGCGGCGCGCGCGTCGTCGTGAGCCCGAGCCGGATGGCGAGAGGGGACGCGGTGGAGAGCCTCGTCGTCGTCAACTTGGAAGCGCAGGCGAGCGCGCGTCCCGTGGTGACCACGCGTCACGGTGGCATCCCCGAGTTCGTGTCCGACGGCGAGACCGCGCTCGTCGTGCCGGAGAACGACCCCGGCGAGCTGGTGCGCGCGCTCGTCACCGTTCTGACCGACGACGACCTCGCCCGGCGTCTGGGGGGGGCGGGGCCGGCGTGGGCGGCGGCATTCGACCTGCGCCGGACGGCCCGACAGGTGGACGACCTCTACGACGAGCTGCTGGCCGCGGACCTCAACGCGTCGGCGACGCGCCGAGGGCACGGTCGGGGAGCCGCACTCGGCCGTTGAAGCCGTCCGGACGACCTTGGTCGTGCATGTGATCGGGTGACCGGTCCCCTCCTGCCAGATCCCCTGCCGCCTGACCCGGCGCTGCCTGACCCGGTGCTGCCTGACCCGGTGCCGGCTCCGTGTCAACGGGGACAACGGCGCGCACCACCGAAGCCGGCACGCCCGACGCCAGGTACCCGGCAGGGACGTCCTTGGTGGCGACCGAGTTCGCGCCGAGCACGCTGCGCTCACCCATGCGGACGCCGCGCGTGATCGTTGCCTTGGCGCAGATCCACGCGTAGGCCCCGATGTCGACCGGTGTCGTGTGGATGTCGTCGATCCACCATTCGTTGGGGCCGTCGAGCCGATGACTGGAGTCGACGATCGACACGTACTCGGCGATCGAGGCGTAGTGGCCGATCGTGACCGCCTCGTCGCAGTGCACCGTGCACCCCTGCTGGATGAGGTTGCGGCCCACCAGCTCGAGGCGACCGGCGACGCCCAACACGCAGTGGTGACGCAGGTCAACCGCGTCGCCGAGGAGGAGCTGCCCGCCCCGCAACCCGACCCGGACGTCGTCACCGATGGTGCAACCGGTGCCGATCCGGACCACGTTCGTCGTCCCGGCAGCCACGGTGCACCGCACCCGGCGGCCCACCCGCACATCGGGGGCGATGTCGAGCTCGACCTTGGCGCGACCCCAGGCCGCGCTGGCACGGACCCTCCACACCAGGATCTCCCGCCGCAGCCGCCACCGCGCCACGGCACCGGGGAGCGCGGCGAGGTGCACCACGCGGAACACGACGCGCCGCGGGAAGGAGGCGAGGGCCTTTGCGGTCTGCACTGGGACCCGGCGCTCCGCGACCTCGTTAGCTCGCTACGAACAGCGAGGACGGATGAGAAAGCTCCTCGCGGTACCAGGCGATGGTCTTCTCGAGGCCGTCGGCGAGCGAGTGCTGCGGTTTCCAGCCCAGGGTCTCGCGGGCGCGCGTGGCGTCGCAGCGCATCTCCCAGATCTCGATCGGACGGTCGGGCAGAGCGCCGAAGCGCGCCTCCACGGGATTCCCCATCAGGTCGAGAATGAGCGTCGCCACATCCCGGATCGCCACGTCCTCCTCGCAACCGAGGTTGAACAGCTGGCCTTCGACGCCGGGCGTCACGGCGGCGCGCACCATCCCGTCGACGAGGTCCTCCACGAAGTTGAACTCCCGGGTCTGGCGCCCCGACGTCATGAGCAGGTCCTCACCGCGCAGCGCCCGGACGATCACCTCGGGGATGATGCGGTCGGCGGTCTGCGCCGGGCCGTAGGCGTTGAAGGGCCGAAGCATGACGATCGGCCAGCCCCGCCCGTCGTGAAAGACCCGGCAGAACAGCTCAGCGGCGTACTTGCTCGACGCGTACGGGGACGCCGGCCGCACCGCTCGGTCCTCCCGGAACGGCACCTCGACATCGCCGTAGATCTCGCTCGTGCCGGTGTTGACGAAGCGCTCGTAGCCCGAGCCGTCCAGGGCCTCGAGGAGGTTCACCGTTCCCTGCACGTTCACCTGCACGCATTCGTCGACGCGCTGCCACGACTTGCCGACGTGCGTGTAGGCGCCCAGATGGAGGACGTGCGTGGGCCGCGCCGAGGCCACCACCGCGTCCATGGCACTGCGATCGGTCAAGCTCCCCTCGACGAGCGTGATGCGGTCCCGCAGGTCGACGAGGCGGACGGGGTAGACGCTCGACACCGCGCTCGTCAGCGCGAAGACCTCGTTGCCGTCGGCGACCAGCCGGCGCACGAGGTGGGAGCCGATGAAGCCCGCCGCCCCGGTGACGAGGACGCGCGCCGATGCCGGCAGCCGGACAGGCTGCGCATCCGAGGCGCGGGCCCCGGTCGTGTCGACGTGGTCGGTCATCGCAGACCCGCTGCGGAAATGACCTCAGCCGCCCCGACCGCCTCGGCCGCCCCGACCGCCTCGGCCGCCTCGGCCGCCTCGACCGCCTGGATCTCACCGGAGGGGCCTGGGCCTTCCGCACCGCGCGCGCCGAACCACGGTGGCGCGTCGCCTCGGCACAAGCCGGTCAACTCGAGGGCGTCCTTGTAGGTGTCCATCGACCGCCAGAAGCCGTCGTGGCGGTAGGCGAACAACTCGCCCGCACTGGCCAGCGCGGGGAGGAATTCCCGCTCGAGGTCGTCGCCGACGAAGAAACGCTCGGCGTCCCGGTCGAACACGAAGTACCCGGCGTTGATGCAGTGGTCAGGGAGCTTGGGCTTCTCCACGAAGTGCGACACGCGAGACCCGCCGTCGCACTCGACCGTTCCGTACTGGGACGGGAGCGGCACCGTCGTGAGCGTCGCCGTGCCGCGGTGGCCCCGGTGGAAGTCGAGCAGCCCGTGGAGGTCGACGTCGCCGAGGCCGTCGGCATAGGTGACGAAGAAGGTGTCGCCCATGCGTGGTGCGCACCGCGCCACGCGGCCACCGGTGTTGGTCTCCTCGCCGGTGTCCACGACCTCCACCCGCCAGTCGCCTCGCACGGTCTCGGCGAACACCTCGACGAGGTCGGCCTTGAACCCGGCCGCCAGCACGAAGTCACAGAAGCCCTGCCGGGCATAGATCTCCATGACGTGGGCGAGGACGGGTCGTCCGCCCACCTCGAGAAGCGGCTTGGGCACCTCCAGGGTGTGCGGGTAGGCCCGCGTGCCCTTGCCACCGCACAGGATCAGCGTCTTCACCGGGCCTCCAACCCCCGCCGGCTGACGCGGGCGCTCGTGGCGCCGACGCACTCGAGCGAACCCCCCGGCTGCCAGGGGAAACGTTCGACGGAGGGGTTTCTCACGGGGCCGGCCTGGGACCTCGTCGCGATTTTGGGGGTTGTGCCCCGAACAACTGGCCGACAACCTTTCCTCCGACAGGGCGGGTCTCCGACCCGGGCGGCGAAATTCCCCCGGACCAGGTGGGGTCGCTGGGCGGAAAGGGGCGGCGGTGAGCGTTCTCGCGTGGCACAGCCCTGTCCGTCCATGGATCGCTCAAGACCCGCGGCGTGGCGTCCGACATCGTGGACGAGGAGGTGCTGTGCGCCTGCCGTTCCCTCGGCTTGGACGTTTCCCTTTGCCGTCCCGCGTCACGGCGGCGCGTCGGTCGGCCGTATCGGCATGTCGGTCGGCGTCCCAATCGGTCTTGCAGCCGGGATGGCGATGGGCCTGGCAGGGCCCGCGGAAGATCGGCGTCGTCGCGGCCGGGTGCGCGCTGCTGCTCGTCCTGGTCGTGGCCGTCGACATGGTCGCCGTGCCGTCGGCGCCGACCGGCACCCCGTCGCACCGCTCTTCGGCGACGGCCGCCGGACCGTTCGGAGCAACGCGGCACGGGCCACGCGGCCGCCCGGAGGACACCACGACCACGGGGGCCCCACCGGGCGCGCCGCTCGGTCCAGTGAACGGCGCGGTGGCACGCGACCTCGCCTCGCCCTCGGGACCGGGCGGGCTGCCCCACGCGAATGGCGGGGGCGGGATCTCAGGCGGCGGCGCGGGGGCCGGCTCGGGTACCAACCTGCTCGGCGGCAACCAGGTCGACTTCAACGGCACGACCGGCACCTGGATCGCCATGGCCGGCAGCCTGCGCTGGGTCCCGGCGCCGGCGACCACGCCGGGGGGCTCGCTGGAAGCGATCGCCTCGTCGAACCAGTCGATGTGGGCCTGGTCGGGCTCCCCCCAGTCCGGAGGCCTCGCCCGCGCCACGCCGGGGAGCGTCTACAGCGCGGCGGCCGTCGTGCAGTCCGCCGGAGCGCCCGTACTCGTCCAACCGGTGGTGGGCTTCTTCGACGCGGCCGGCAATTACCTGACGTCGGTGTGGGGCTCGGGCGCGACCGCGGTGGCGGGTTCGTGGACGTGGCTCTCCCCTGCACTCGGCATCGCGCCGCCCGGCAGCGCGTACGTCGGCATGGCCGTGCTCATCTACTCGGGCGTGGTGGGGCCGGCGTTGTACCTCGAGCTACCCGCGCTGACCGGCACGCCCGGGCACGCCGGCACGCACGTGGTCGGCCCACTGCACGTGGCGGGCAATCGCGTCGTGCAGGCGAACGGCGTCCCGGTGGTGCTGCGCGGCACCGAGCTCTACGGGCTCGACGCCGCCAGCGCCTCGCCTTCTGTGTCGGCGGCCGCGGTGGCCTCGGCATCCGCGTGGGGGGCGAACATGATGCGCGTGGCGCTCGGCGAGCAGCTGTGGGACCCCTCGAGCTGCCGGTACGACCCGAACTACCAGTCGGCGGTGGACCAGGCCGTGCAATGGATCACGTCGCTCGGCATGGTGGCCGTGCTCGAGCTGCAGGATTCCTCACTGGGCGGCGGCTGCCCCGCGGGCAGTCCGCACGACATGGCCGACAATCCCGGCTCGGTCGAGTTCTGGTCACAGGTGGCGTCGCGCTACGCGGGCAACCCCCTCGTGGCGTTCGACCTCTACAACGAGCCCCACGACATCTCCGACCAGGTGTGGCTGAACGGCGGCCAGGTCTCCGAGGGCGGGACCACCTACATCGCGGCCGGCATGCAACAGCTGTACGACGTCGTGCACGCGGTCGCGCCGCAGAACGTCGTCTTCGTGAGCGGCAACAACTGGGGCAACACCGTGCCCTCGAGCCTCGTGTTCGGCACGAACATCGTGTACTCGGTCCACGCCTACACGTGCCCGGGAGCGGCGCCGCCAGCGTGCGGCACCGCCAACCCCATGGATCCCTCGCCCATCCTGGGGCAGTGGACCGGCGTGGGCGCCACCTATCCCGTCGTGGTGGGCGAATTCGGGTGGCCGAACAACGCGGACGGGACCTACATGCGCAACGTCGTCGCCTATGCGAACGCGCACGGATGGGGCTGGAACGCCTTTGCGTTCACCTCGACCGCACCTTGGGGGCTCGTCTCGTCCACGCCCGCGAGCGGCCCTTTCCAGCCCTCCCCTTCGGGGATGCCGGTCCTCGCCGCGCTCGCCGGCCTGAGCTGACCGAGCGCGCCGCCAGCGCAGCTACGCGGTCACCTCGCCGGTGCGACGTAGCGCCCGCCACCGGCTCCCCGCCTGGCTGACCACACGCGCCGACAACTGCGCTCGCTCCCGCCACGACGTCGTGTCGTGGACCATGCCCGCCAGGAGGACGGCGCGCCGCCAGGTGGTGTCGGCCAGCGCGAACCGAA
>DATGKD010000255.1:0-9424 GCA_035294855.1 Acidimicrobiales bacterium | reverse complement strand
CGTGATGATGCGCGGAGCGTCGGTGACCGTCACGAAGCACTCCCCGAAGTCGTCGTGCCCGCGCCACCGTGCTGCCCCGACGCCGCCGCGGCCCGCTCGGCCATGGCCGCAGCGGCGGCGTCGCGCTCGGCGCGCACCGTGGCCTCGTCGACGCGCAGGCCCCCCTGGCGCCGCACGCGCACCAGCGTGCCGTGGGAGGGGATGTCGTCGTGGCGGCGGTCGTGGCGCAGGTCGTCGACGAGCTGATCGAAGGATTCGGCGGTGACGTCCCCGACGAAGCGGTGGTTCACCTGCAGGCACGGTGCCCGCCCGCAGTCGGCGATGCACTCCGCCTCCTCCAAGGTGAACTCGCCATCTTCGGTGGTGGCGCCCGCCCGGACGCCGAGGGACTGCTCGGCGTGTTCGAGGAGCTCGTACGCGCCGCGCAGCATGCACGCGATGTTCGTGCACACCGAGATCACGTACGTGCCCACGGGCGTCGTCCGCAGCATCTCGTAGAACGACGCCGTGCCGATGACCTCGGCGGGCGTGATGCCGACCAACTCGGCGATCTCGGTGACGGCCTCGGGCCGCAGCCACCCGTCCTGGCGCTGGGCGAGGTGGCAGATGGGGATCAACGCGGAACGCCGGTGGGGATAGAGATCCAGGATCTCGCGGGCCTCGGCGACGACCTCCGGCGTGAGGTGCCCGGCACCTGCGGGCGTCACCGGTCCACCTCCCCCATGACGGGGTCGACCGACGAGATGGTGGCCACGGCGTCGGCCACCAGGCCGCCGTGCATCATGACGGGAAGGCACTGCAGGTTGACGAAGGACGGCGCCCGGATGTGGATGCGGTAGGGCTTGGCGCTGCCGTCGGAGACGATGTAGCAACCCAACTCGCCGCGCGCCGACTCGATGGCGACGTACACCTCGCCCTCGGGGACCTTGTAGCCCTCGGTGAACAACTTGAAGTGGTGGATGAGCGCTTCCATCGACTCGTCGATGCGGGCCCGCGGGGGCGGGGTGACCTTCTTGTCCTGGACCCGGTAATCCCCGGTCGGCATCTTGTCGAGGACCTGCCGGATGATCCGGACCGACTCCCGGATCTCGTTCAGGCGGATGGCGTAGCGGTCGAAGTTGTCGCCGTAGGTGCCGATGATCACGTCGAACTCGACCTGGTCGTACGCCAGGTACGGCATCGTCCGGCGGAGATCCCAGGGCACCCCGGTCGATCGCAGGATCGGGCCCGTGGCCGACAAGGCGAGCGCTTCGTCCGCGCTCAAGGTGCCGACCCCCTCCATCCGCTCGCGGAAGATCGGCTGTCCGGTGAGCAGCTCGTCATAGTTGCCCAGCCGGGCGCTCACGTTCTCGAGGATGACCTCGACGTCGTCCTCCCAGCCGTCGGGCAGGTCCGCCGCCGTACCACCGGGCCGGATGAAGTTGTGGTTCATCCGCAGCCCGGTGGTCTTCTCGAAGAAGGCGAGGATCATCTCGCGTTCGCGGAACCCGAAGATCATCATGGTCGTGGAGCCGACGTCCATGCCGTTGGTGGCGAGCCACATCAGGTGCGAGGAGACGCGCTGCAGCTCGGACAGGAGCATCCGGATCCACACCGCCCGCGGTGGGAGCTCGATCCCGAGCAACTTCTCGGTGGCCAGGGAGAAGCAGAGCTCGTTGTGCAGCGGGGACAGGTAGTCCATCCGCGTGACGTTGGTGGCACCCTGCTGGAAGGTGAGCTCCTCGCCGGTCTTCTCCATGCCCGTGTGGAGGTAGCCGACGATCGGCTTGGTCCTGAGCACCGTTTCCCCGTCGAGCTCCATCATGAGTCGGAGCACCCCGTGTGTGGAGGGGTGCTGCGGCCCCATGTTGATGATCATCGTCTCGTCGTCGGGGCGCTCGACGTCGAGGTCACCGTCGCGTGGGCCGCCCTCGGCGCCGCTCTCCGGCAGCCGCAGGACCGCCCCCACTTCCCGACCGAGCTCGTCCGGAGGCGTGTCGGTGCGGGGGCTCAGTTCCTGGGGGCCCTCGGACGTCTCGAACGAGAGCGGATGAGCCGGCTGGGCCGGCTCGGTGGCGGTGCGCTTGCCGTCGGTCATCGTGGCCCAGGCGCGGCTTTGAATTGGACGGGCACGCGCCCCACCCCGAAGTCCTTGCGGAGGGGATGGCCCTCCCAGTCCTCGGGCATGAGGATGCGCGTCAGGTCGGGATGACCCTCGAAGACGATGCCGAACATGTCGAACGCCTCGCGCTCGGGCGCCTCGGCCCCGCGGTACAGGTCCCACAACGACGCCACCACCGGATCGCTTTCGGGGACTTGCACGCGCAGGCGGACCCGCCGGCGCTGGGCCATCGACAGCAGCATGACCACGAGCTCGAAGCGCTCGGCCTCGACGCCGTCGGCGACGGCCCGGGCGGGGTGCCGCAGGTAGTCCACCGCGGTGAGGTCGGCGAGCATCTCGAAGCCGGACGCCTTCAAGGCCTCGACGGTGCGGTGGTAGTCGCCGCGACCTACGAACACCACCTCGTGCCCGTCGATCGAGCGCCATACCGGTACGTGCGCGCCGACCACGCCCGCGACGGCGGCGTCGACCGGCCCGTCTGGTGTGGGGTCGTCGTGCGGGCTGTCGGGCGAGACGTCGGTGCTCAACGCGGGGTCCCCACGCGCACCGCGTCGGGCCGCTCCGGTACCCAGCCGGCGAGCTCCTCGGGGCGCTGCGGCGCCGTCCCCTGGCGGCGGGTGATCTCGCCGGTGCGGATCTTCTCGTGCAACGTGAGGATGGCGTGCAACAGCATCTCGGGGCTCGGTGGGCAGCCCGGTGCGTACACGTCGACGGGCACGACCTGGTCGACACCCTGGACGATGGCGTAGTTGTTGAACATGCCGCCCGTCGACGCGCACACTCCCATGGAGATGACCCATTTGGGCTCCATCATCTGGTCGTAGACCTGGCGCAGCACCAGCGCCATCTTCTGCGACACGCGACCGGCGACGATCATGAGGTCGGCCTGGCGCGGCGAAGCCCTGAAGACTTCCATCCCGAACCGGCTGATGTCGAAGTCCGCAGCGCCGACCGCCATCATCTCGATGGCACAGCAAGCCAGTCCGAAGGTGACGGGCCACACGCTGTTGCGCCGGGCCCACTTCACGAGGTCCTCGAGCCGGCCGGTCAGGAAGTTGTGGTGGAGGTCTTCGAGCCCCATGGCCGCCTCCCCCTAAGCCGCCTTCGGTGTGTCGGGGCCGCCGCCGGATCCCACGCGGGCGATGGTCGACTCGGTGGTCCGTTCCGCCAGCGCGGTGCGCAGCCGCTTGGCCGGGCCCCAGTTGAGGGCGCCGTTGCTCACGAGGTACAGGAACGACACGAAGACCGCCGCGGCGAACACGAGCACCTCGACCAAGCCGAACGTTCCGAGATCGTGCCGGTAGATCACCGCCCACGGATAGAGGAAGACGATCTCGATGTCGAAGATGATGAAGATCATCGCCACGAGGTAGAACCGGACGGGGAACCGCTGCGGGGGGTCGCGGTCGGGGATGATCCCGCACTCGTAGGGCGCGAGCTTGGCGTCCGACGGCTTCTTGCGCGGGCCCAGCAGGCGCGAGGCCACGAGGGACAGGGCGGCGAAGAGCACGCCGAGGACCAGCAACAACACGATCGGCAGGTAGTCAGCCATGACCGCATGCGGTTCTACCACGGCCCCCTGCGCACGAGCACATTGACGAAAGGGCCGACCACCTCGTGCGGGCGTGGGGAGCGCCCCGGACACATACGATCTTCCCGGTGACCTCGTCCCCGGATCCCTCGAACGTGACAGGGGCAGTCCGGCCCCCCGCGACCGCCGACGACGAAGTGCACGACGTGCTCGTCGTGGGCGGCGGCCCGGCGGGATCGTCGTGTGCCTACTGGCTGGCCGACGCCGGTTGGGACGTCGTCGTCATCGAGAAGAAGCACTTCCCGCGCGAGAAGACGTGTGGCGACGGCCTGACCCCGCGTTCGGTCCGCCAACTTTCCGACATGGGCTTGTCCGGCGCGTTGGGGGGCGCACACCGGTACGAGGGGCTGCGCGCCTGCGCCTACGGCCGCACGCTGGAGCTCGCCTGGCCGGACCACTCCGCGTTCCCTTCGGTGGGCTACGTCATCACCCGTCACGACCTCGACCAGCTCGTGGCAGAACGCGCCGCCAAGGCCGGCGCGCACGTGTGGGAGGGCGCCGAGGCGGTCGCCCCGATCCTCGATCGCGGCGCGCTCGGCCCCGCCGCGGCGGGCGGCCGTCACACCGACCTGCTGCCCCGTTGTGAGGGCGCCCGGGTCCTGGACCGCGACGCGGGCACAACGCGTTCGGTGCGGGCGCGCTACGTCGTGGTCGCCGACGGGGCCAACTCACGCTTCGGTCGAGCGCTCGGTACGTCGCGCGACCGCAGCTTCCCGCTGGGCATGGCGCTGCGGGGCTACTTCCGCTCCCCTCGGCACGACGACGGGTTCATCGAGTCGCATCTCGACATCAGAGATGCATCGGGCGAGGTCGTGCCGGGTTACGGGTGGATCTTCCCGCTCGGTGACGGGCGCGTGAACGCCGGGGTGGGGATCCTCACCGTGGAGGGGCGCTGGAAGGGCGTGAACACCACGCACCTCATGGACGCGTTCGTCGATTGGGCCCCGAAGTCATGGGCCCTCTCCCCGGCCACCTCGTGCGGCCCGCCGACCGGAGGGAAGCTGCCGATGGGTCTGTCGGTGCATCCCCGCATCGGCTCGAACGTCCTCGCCATCGGCGACGCCTCGGGCGCGATCAACCCCTTCAACGGTGAAGGGATCGCCTACGGGTACGAAACCGGCCGCCTGGCCGCGGCGTGCGTGGCCCGGGCGATGTCCGGCGAGGGCTTCCATGCGCTCGTCGACTACGAGTCGCAGGTGCAGGCCGCGTACGGGCTGTACTTCAAGGTGGCGCGCCAGTTCGTCAAGCTCATCAGCCGCCCGGAGGCCATGCGGGTGTGCGTGAGCACCGGTATGCGCTCCCGCACGTTCATGGAGTGGCTGCTGCGCATCATGGCGAACCTGGTGCGGCCGGAGGAGATCGGCCCGGCCGAGGCCGCCTACCGCGCGCTCGAGTTGATCGCCCGGCTCGCACCGAACTGACCGCCGGCGAGCGCTCGCGGGCGTCGGCCGGGGGGCGCTGCGCTCACAGGAGGCTGGAGCCGATCACCCTCGCCTCGACGGAGTGGACCAATTGGTTCTGCACGTCGATGGGGAACACGAAATCGCTCACCGTGCTGAGTGACGCCTGGACGCGGCCGCCGAAGAGGGCCACGGCGGTGGTCACCTCCGTCACGCTCTGGCCGTGGTCGTTGCCGATCCGGGCGATCTGGAACCCGGCCACCTGCGTGGTCGAACCGCCGGGCGGCGAGGGCACGGCCACGGGCTCGACCGTGGCGAAGGAGAACCCCGGCTGCCCGCTCCCCGCCGAACTGTACGGCAGCATCGCCTGGGCGTAGGGCTGGTAGCAGGTCGAGAACAAGCTCGGGTCTCCGAAGACCCGGGCGTCCGCCTGTTCGTCGCGGACGCTCCGCATGACCTCGACCGTGGAGCCCGCGGCGCTGCCGTCACCCGAAGGATCGGCGTAGACCGCCGAGTCCGCCTGACCGCTGGGCCGAGGCCCGCCACTGAGCCCGAAGGCTCCGTCCACGGCGGAGACCGGGACGCGCAGGCACCGCGCGAGGACGGCCGTCGCCTGCTCGGCGGTGCGCATGGCTGCTGCGCTCACTCCCGCGCCCGCCGCGAACGGGTTCGCCATCGAGCCGTGGGCTGCCTGCCATCCGGACAGGTCACCGGACCGGATCCCGATCGAGGCCGCCAGCGCGGCGTCCCTCGTGGGATGAGGCGTTGGGCTCGGAGACGTGCTGGACCCGCGCGTGTACCAGAGCCCCGCTGCAACCCCCGCCATGGCGATCAGCGCGACGACGACAGCGGCGCGGCGCCACGGTTTGGACGAGGGCGGGGCAGCGGAGCGCGAGAAGGCTCGCGGTGTCGGGGGAAGCCCCACGGGCTCCTCCCACGCGGTCGACGTCGAGGCGTCTCCTTCCGCGTCTGCCGCGCTCTCTGCGACTGGAGCTTCTGCGACTGGAGCTTCTGCGACTGGAGCTTCTGCGACCGGAGCTTCTGCGACCGGAGCTTCTGCGCCTGGAGCTTCTGCGACTGGAGCTTCTGCGACTGGAGCTTCTGCGACCACAGGATCTGCCGGCGCCATCTCTGTCGAAGGAGGTTCCGCTCCCCGGACTTCGGCAATCGAGGCTGCTTCCTCCGGAACTTCGGCTGCCGCCGCTCCTTCCTCGGTGAGAGCCTCCTCCCGCGCCGGCGGGCCGCCGTCGACATCGGCCACAGCGCCGTTCTCCGAAGCCGGCGTCGGCGTGGCGACGGGCGGCGGATCCTCGACCACCACGGTGGACGCACCGACCTGATCGGATGTGCCTTCCCCCGGAGCCTCGGCCGCGGGAGCCGCGAAGAGAAGGCGAAGTGGTCGGCCGTCCAGCTCGAACTCGAACGTCGTCGCCGGGCCCCCGTCCGGAAGGGTGGCCGCGGGGCCTTGGGTGAACGAGGTCATCCGGCCCCATGGCACCGTTCGCTGTGCTCCGGGGGAAGGCCCCAAGACGGTGATGCCACCGGCGTTCATCACGACCGACAGGTGGCCGACGATGGCGTGGCCTTCGGGAGTGGCGCCCTCGAGGTACGCGTCGTCGATGCGGAGCCCTCCGCCGCCGTCACCCGGAGTCGCGAACGAGCCCGGCACTTGGGATTCGGCCTCAGCCATTGCCGGCGAGGCCCACGACGGGGGCGTTGAGCACGATGTTGCCCGCCGAGCCCCGGAAGAACGCGTCGCCGAAGCTAAAGACGCCGCCGTCCGCAGCGACCATCCAGTAGCCGCGGCCGGTGTGGGTGGCGGCGATGCCCACGACCGGCTGGTTCAGGGGCGTGGATCCCATGGAGCCGTAGAACCCGGCGTCGCCGAAGGCGAAGATGCCGCCGTCGGAGGCCACCTCCCAGTACCCGCCGCCATCCGGAGTGGGAGCGATGCCGACCACCGGCTTGTTGATGTGGGTGCCCCCCATCGACCCGTGGAAGGCGGCATCGCCAAAGGCGAACAATCCGCCGTCCGAGGCCACCTCCCAGTACCCGCCGCCGTCGGCGGTGGGGGCGATGCCCACGACCGGTTGGTTGAGGCGCGTGCCGCCCATCGACCCGTGGAAGGAGGCGTCACCGAAGGCGAACACCCCGCCGTCGGACGCGACCTCCCAGTAGCCACCGCGGTCGGGACTGGCGGCGATGCCCACGACCGGTTGGTTGAGGCGCGTGCCGCCCATCGACCCGTAGAACCCGACGTTGCCGTAGGCGAACAGCCCGCCGTCGGTGGCCGTCATCCAGTAGCCCTCGGTCGAGCAGGGCGGCACGTTCGGAATGCACGTACCCGGTGGCGGAACGGGCGGTATGGCGGATCCCGTCAGCTGCGCGTCATGGTGGAACTCCGGCCACGCGCCACTGCCCAGCGAGTTGTTGGACCCGTTCGTCACCCGGTATGCGGCGATGAAGCCCTGCGAGGTGTCGTTGTTCAGGCCGAAGTAGGTCCCTGCCACCACGATGTCGTCGCCGTTGCCTGACGGGTCGGGCACGACGAGCGGCGAGTTCTGCATCGAAAGGTTGGCCTGGTTGCCGTCCCAGTTCACGGCCAGGCCCTGGTTCGAGACCACGCTGCCGCTGCGGCCGTCGAGGATGTCCATCCCGAGGCCCGACGACACCACGACGTCCTGGTAACCCTCGCCGAAGTCGGCGGTCGCCACGCCCCCGGCGATGGTGTTCGGGTTGCCGCCGCCGCCCGTGGGGAGCACCACCGGGCCCCACAGCAGGGACCCGTCGGGCCGGTACGCGTCCACCACCCCGCCCGTGGTCTGCCCGACGGCCGTCCAGGTGGGCTCGACCACGTCGAGCTGCCCGTTGCCGACGAGGTCGGCGAGGGCCGGGCTCGCGCGGGTGTAGCCGCCGAGGTGGTTCTCCCACAACAGCGCCCCGTTGGCCGCGTTGACGGCGATGAGCCCGTCTTGATCGCTGCCGTGCCAGTAGTCGCCGTGGCCGTACACCACGACGGGGCCCGACCCGTTCAGGTTCCCGACGGCGGGCGACGACGTGACCACCTCGTTGCTGGCGTCGGTCCACGCCGTGGAGCCGCGCGCGCTCATGAGGCGGGTGGAGCCGCCGTTCCAGTTGTTGAGGGCACCGGGGCCGGCGGTCGAGTCGCTGGCCGCCACGATCATCTGCGAACCGTTGACGTTGGCGATGGCCGCGGTGGCGAAGGTGCTGTCCGCGGTCTTCTGGGGCCAGCCGCCGATGGTCCCGCCCGAACCGGGGTCGAGCGAGTACAGGCTGAGGCTCACCCCGCCGACGACGACGCGGGTCTGGCCCGTGCCGGTGTCACCGAGGGCCGGCGAGGCGGGGACGGCGGGGCTGGACCCGAACGCGCCGTAGATGTCGGGCAGCGTCCGGCTCCACAGGGAGTTGCCGCCCGGGCCGAAGGCGGCGATCGACCCGCTGCCCGACCCCATGCCGTTGCCCGTCGTCACGATGACGTTGTCGAGACCTCCGCCCACCGGCAGCGCGGACGGAGTCGAGTCGACGGCGGTGCCGGTGCACTTGGGCCATCCGGGGGTCGTCGAGCCGTTCGTGACGTGGACGGCGTACACGCAGCCGTTGGCCCGGGAGCCCACCACGACCGAAGGCCCCGCCCCGTCCAAGGTGACGCCGTTCGGCGAGGACAGGTCGATGCCGGTGTTGGCTCCCAGGAGGTCGTGCCACAGGAGGCTCACGGTCAGCCCGCTGCCTCTCGGCGCGGCGGCGTGCGCCGGGCTCGTCGTGACCAGTGCGCCTGCGCCCGCCGAGACCAGGGTCGCGAGGGCCGCTGCCGTCGCGCCTCGGTGCCATCGAGCACCAACCATCGACATCGACCTCCACCCGGACCGTCACGCCGAAGCGGTGACCCGACTTTTCCCACCCGAATGTCGGCAGGAACAAGCCGCGACATGAGGACCAACGCGCGCCCTGAGTGACCGCCCGACGGTTCCCCGGAGGGTGGGCGCCAACTCCCTACGGCAGCACAACAGCGGTGGTGCTCGGCGGAGGGCGCCACTCGAGCACCGAGACGTTGTCCCGGTTGACGACGAGCCGGGCGTGCAAGACGGCGTAGATGTCGTGCAGCTGGCGCTCGGCCGCCGCCGGAGCCTCGATCTCCACGCCTTCGACGGCCTCGACGACGAAGACGACCGTGGGCCGGTCGACGGTGAACGCCTGGGGGGACGCCTCGAGCGGATAGAGCACGGCGTGGGAGTAGAAGCCCCCCATCACGCCCGAGGAGGCGATGACCTCGGCGTCTGCCGGCAGGCGCGCGCGGGCCACCGAGAGTGCGCT
>DATGKD010000254.1:0-32140 GCA_035294855.1 Acidimicrobiales bacterium | reverse complement strand
TGATCACCGCCGCGCTCGCCGTACTGGTGATCGGTACGGCGGCCTGGCGGATCACGAAGGGACCGGCGGCCAAGCGGAGCCGAGGCGACCGGCGAGGAGGGCGATGAGGATGGCGATCCTGAGGATGATCGGCCTGGCAGTTGGCCTGACGACGACGGGGACACTGACCGAGTCACGGTCGGGGACACGGACAGGGACGCGGATCACGCGCGACGACCTCGAGGCCAAGCTGCGCGACATGGCGGGCGACCTCGACGACACCGTCGAAACGGCACGGCCGACGTTGCTCGCAGGTGCCGCCGCCGTCGCCGTGCTCGTGGTGCTCGTGGCCTACCTGCTGGGCCGGCGGAGCGGCCGGGCCCGCTCGGCGGTCGTGGAGATCCGCAAGGTCTGACACGTGGACAAGGTCCTTGCTGTGTTGGTGGCGCGCGCGACCCGCCGGGGTTTCGCCGGGGAACCGGTGTGGCTCGCGGTGGCGTTGGCCGCGTGGCTCGTGCGCCGGGGGCGCAACAAGGAGGCTCCGCTCGTGTGGAAGGGGAAGGTGGGGCCCGGCGAGCGCCTCGTGATCGCCACCGTCGACCCCCGGGCACCGGAGACGGCGGGCCCGGGCGGGGCGTGACACGACCGGGCGAGCTGGCCCGGGGACCGTTGCGGTCGGGGGAGCGCGTCCTGCTCGTCGACGCCCGGAGACGCCGCTACCTGACGACGCTGCACACCGGGGGGAGCTTCCACACCCACGCCGGCATCGTCGCCCACGACGACCTCATCGGCGGCCCCGAGGGCGTGGAGGTGTCATCGACGACGGGGCGGCGCTTCGTCGCGGTGCGCCCGACAATGGCGGACACCGTGCTCAAGATGCCGCGGGGTGCCCAGGTCATCTACCCGAAGGACCTCGGCGCGATCTTGATCGCGGCAGACATCGGGCCCGGGGCCCGGGTGCTCGAGGCCGGGGTGGGGTCGGGCGCGTTGTCGATGGCGTTGTTGCGTGCCGGCGCGGAGGTCGTCGGCTACGAGGTGCGCGCCGACTTCGCCAGCCGGGCGCACACCAACGTCGTCGCGTGGATGGGGGAGGACGTCGCCTACCGCGTCGAAGAGCGCGACGTCTACGACGGCATCGACGAGCGCGAGCTCGACCGCGTGGTGCTCGACCTGCCCGAGCCGTGGCGCGCGCTCGAGCCGGCGCGCCGCGCCCTGCGCCCGGGCGGCATCCTCCTCGCCTACCTGCCGTCGATCACCCAAGTGGCCGAGCTGCGCGCCTCCATGGACGCGAGCGGTTTCGGTCTCGCCGAGACGTCCGAGCTCCTGCGGCGAACATGGCACATCGAGGACCGATCGGTGCGTCCGGACCACCGCATGGTGGCGCATACCGGGTTCATCACCACCGGCCGGTTGCTCGCGGTGGGCGGCGGAGCCGCCCCTGGGGGAGGGGCTGCGACCCCTTCTCGATGAATCAGCCCTGCTCGATGAAGATGCACTCCCCGGGGCACTCCTCCGCCGCCTCGGTCACGGCGTCTTCGAGGTCCTCGGGGACGAGCGCCATGCCGGCGGAGCCGCCGGGCTCGTTCTTCACCTGGTCGGCTTCCTTCACGTAGGCGAGCCCGTCGTCGAGCAGCGTGAAGACTGCGGGCGCGATCTCCTCGCAAAGGCCGTCACCGGTGCAGAGATCCTGGTCGATCCAGACCTTCATCGGTTCGTGCTGCCTCTCTTCGCGCCGTGGGCGGCGTCCCGGGGACGGTAACGACGCCGTTTTCGAGGTGTCAATTGAGTAGGTATCACCCTCGTGAACCTCGCGGACCGACGCCGTGACGAGCTGTCGCCCCGGTCAGGCTCAACCAGGCTCGCTGGAGCGCCACGGTCCGACGGCTTCCAGACTACCGGGCGGGTGCGTCGTACCCCGACACCAGGAGCGTCAATCTGCGCTGGGGCCGGTGTATGGTCCCAACAGAGGCCCGCGAGCAGCACCGGGAGGTGGTTCCGACGGCCGAATCGGACGAGGAACGACAGCGGGCCCTGCGCGAGGAACTGGACCACCTGCGGGAGCGGTCACGTCAGGCGGAAGACGAGGTCGGCATCCTGCGCCGGCGCCTTTCCGAGGGGCCCGGCCGCGTCCAATCGCTGGAGGAGCGCCTCCTCGAGACGAAGGGACAGCTCGCCCAGGCGGTCTCGCAGAACGAGAAGCTGACGTACACCCTCCAGCAGGCGAAGGAGCACATCGCCGCGCTGCGCGAGGAGGTCGACAAGCTCACCCAACCTCCGAGCGCCTACGGGACGTTCCTGCACGTCAACGACGATGGCACCGTCGACGTCTTCTCCGGTGGCCGCAAGATGCGCGTTGCCGTCCACCCCGAGATCGACCCCTTCGAGCTCCGCCGCGGCCAGGAGGTCGTGCTCAACGAGTCGCTGAACGTCATCTTGGCGCGCGAGGGCGAGGACTCGGGCGAGATCGTGACGCTCAAGGAGGTGCTCGACGACGGCCGGCGCGCCATCGTCTACGCCCGGGCCGACGAAGAACGCGTGGTCGAGCTGTCCCACGACCTGTTGGGCGTGCACCTGCGCGCCGGCGACGCGGTGCTCATGGAGACCCGCTCGCAGCTGCTCGTCGAGAAGCTCGCCCGCCCCGAGGTCGAAGAGCTCGTGCTCGAGGAAGTGCCGGACGTCACCTACGCGGATGTGGGCGGGCTCGACAGCCAGATCGAGGCGATCACCGACGCCGTGGAGCTTCCCTACCTCCACCGCGCGTTGTTCAACGAGTACAAGTTGCCCGCACCGAAGGGCATCCTGCTGTACGGCCCGCCTGGATGCGGCAAGACGCTCATCGCCAAGGCGGTGGCGAATTCACTGGCCAAGAAGGTCGCCGAGGTGACCGGCAACGCCAACACGCGCAGCTACTTCCTGAACATCAAGGGCCCCGAACTGCTCAACAAGTACGTGGGCGAGACCGAGCGACAGATCCGTCTGGTGTTCCAGCGCGCGCGGGAGAAGGCCGAGGAGGGCGTGCCCGTCATCGTGTTCTTCGACGAGATGGACTCGCTGTTCCGCACCCGCGGCACGGGCATCAGCTCGGACATCGAGTCGACGATCGTGCCGCAGCTCCTCGCCGAGATCGACGGCGTGGAGACGCTGCGCGACGTCATCGTCATCGGCGCCTCCAACCGCGAGGACCTGATCGACCCGGCGATCCTCCGGCCGGGGCGGCTGGACGTCAAGATCAAGATCGAGCGTCCCGACGAGGAGGCCGCCGCCCAGATCTTCGCCCGCTATCTGACATCGGACCTGCCGCTCGACGGGTCCGAGGTCGACCGCCTGGGCGGGGGCGACCCCGCCAAGTCGGTGCAGGCGATGATCGAAAAGACGGTGTCGGAGATGTTCCGGGCCGACGACGACAACAAGTTCCTCGAAGTGACCTACCAGAACGGTGACAAAGAAGTCCTCTACTTCCGGGACTTCGCCTCGGGGGCGATGATCGAGAACATTGTCCGCCGGGCGAAGAAGCTCGCCATCAAGCGCGCCATCGCGGGTGAGGGCACCGGGGTGCGGGTATCGGACCTCGTGGAGTCCATCCGCCGGGAGTACAAGGAGAACGAGGACCTGCCGAACACGACGAACCCCGACGACTGGGCCCGCATTTCGGGCAAGAAGGGCGAGCGCATCGTGTACGTGCGCACGCTGCTGGCGGACAGCGAGGAGACGCGCGGTGGCCGGTCCATCGAGCGCGTGGGGACCGGCCAGTACCTCTGAGCGCACCGCGCCCGTCAGCACGGGGGCGTCGGTTCCGGCCACCGTTTCGCGCCGCGTGACGCGCGGCGGCAGGCAGTAGGGTCGGCTCGTGGCGGTCGCCAAGGTCTGCGGGATCGAAACCGAATACGGCATCCAGCACCTGGGCGGTGACGGCAACCCGGTGGCGTCGTCTTCGTTGCTCGTGAACGCCTACGTGTCGGACCTCGCTCGCGCCGGCTGGGACTTCGAGGACGAGTCGCCCGGCAACGACGCACGGGGCTTCGCCCGCGAAGGCGCGTTGCCACCCGAGGTCGAGACCCACCTCGTGAACGCGGTGCTCACCAACGGGGCGCGGTACTACGTCGACCACGCCCACCCCGAGTTCTCCACGCCCGAGTGCGCCGATCCCCTGGAAGCGGTGCTGTACGACCGCGCCGGCGAAGAGGTCCTGCGCCGCTCGCTCATCGCAGTGCGCCACATGCTGCCCGAGGGACAGTCGATCGTCGTCTACAAGAACAACTCCGACGGCAAGGGCAACTCGTACGGCACCCACGAGAACTACCTCATGGACCGGGCCGTCCCCTTCGCCCGCATCGCGCACCTCGTCACCCCCCACTTCGTCACGCGCCAGATCTTCACCGGCGCCGGCAAGGTGGGGACCGAGACCCCCGGGACGGGCGGGCGCGACGTGACGTTCCAGATCTCCCAGCGGGCCGAGTTCTTCGAGGAGGAGATCGGCCTGGAGACGACGCTCAAGCGGCCCATCGTGAACACCCGCGACGAGCCGCACGCGGATCCGCAGCGGTACCGGCGGTTCCACGTCATCGTGGGCGACGCCAACCTCGCCGAGGCGGCCACCTTCTTGAAGATGGGTACCACCGCGCTCGTGCTCGCGCTCATCGAGGACGACGCCTTCGGTTCCCTCGAGCTCACGCTGGCCAACCCGGTGAAGGCCATCCGCCAGGTGTCCTACGACCCCACGCTCAAAGCGGTCGTCGACCTGGCCGACGGCCGGACCACCACCGCCCTCGGCGTGCAGTGGGAGCTGCTCGGCCTGGCGCGCAAGTACGCGGAGGACCGGGGGCTCGGCTGCCTGGGCGACGAAGCCGTCGGCGCGCAGGTGCTGCAACGGTGGGAGGACGTGCTCCAGGGCCTCGAGACCGATCCCGATGTGGTCGCCGACCGCGTCGACTGGGCGGCCAAGCTGCACCTGGTGGAGGCGTACCGCGATCGCCACGGGCTCGACTGGGAGGACCACCGCCTGGCGGCCCTGGATCTGCAGTACCACGACCTCCGCCCCGAGCGGTCCCTCTTCGCCCGGCTCGACACCGAGCGCCTCGTCGACCCCGACGACGTGGCGGCGGCGGTGACCGAGCCCCCCCGGCGGACACGTGCGTACTTCCGGGGCCAGTGCTTGAAGCGCTGGGCGTCCGCCGTGGCCAGCGCCAACTGGGACTCGTTGGTGTTCGACCTGGGTACCGATCCTCTGCGGCGCGTCCCTATGATGGATCCGCTACGTGGGACAGCCGAGCACACCGAGGAGCTCCTGAACGGAAGCTCCTCGCCGGCCGAGCTGTTGACACGGTTGAGCGGCTAGGAGTCGTCGGATGGCAGAGCGTGAACAGAAGCGTCGCCAGACGCAGTCGACGCGTGAGGAGCAGCAGCCCGCCGAGGAGGCGGAGGCTGTCGCCGCGTCGCCCCAGGGCGAGAAGCTGAAGGCCGAGCTCGACGACCTGCTCGACGAGATCGACGAGGTCCTCGAGGAGAACGCGGAGGAGTTCGTCCGCAACTACGTACAAAAGGGCGGGCAGTAACGGGTGGGCCTGCCCCTGTTCCCCCCCGGGGACGACCCGGGACCCAGTTTCTCAGCGCTGCTCCGCCGCTCCGGTGCCCCGTTCGACCCGTCGCAGCCGTCGGATCGCATTCCGGCCACCGCCGCCCAGCACCGGACGGGGGCGGCTCCCGCGGTGGCCCACGGCACGACCGTGGTGGCACTCCGCTTCGCCGACGGTGTGGTGATGGCAGGAGACCGTCGCGCCACCGAGGGCAACGTCATCGCCCACCGCGCCATGGAGAAGGTCTTCCCCGCCGACCGCCACTCGGCCGTCGCCATCGCCGGCGCCGCGGGGCCCGCGGTCGAGATGGTGAAGCTCTTCCAGACCCAGCTCGAGCACTACGAAAAGGTGGAGGGCGTGGCCCTGAGCCTCGAGGGCAAGGCCAACCAGCTCGGGCAGATGGTGCGCGAGCACCTCCCCATGGCGATGCAGGGCCTCGTGGTGGTGCCGCTCTACGCCGGCTTCGACGTCCGCCGGGGGCTCGGGCGCATCTTCACCTACGACGTGACCGGCGGGCACTTCGAGGAGGCCGACCACGCGGCCACCGGGTCCGGGGGCCGTGACGCCCGCACCACGATCAAGCTCGGCTGGCGGCCCGACCTGGGGCGCGACGAGGCGATCGAGCTCGCCGTGCGCGCCCTGTACGAGGCGGCCGACGAGGACGCCGCCACGGGCGGTCCCGACCTCGTGCGGCAGATCTTCCCGCTGGTGGCGACGGTGACCGTGTCGGGCTACGAGCGGGTGACCGACGCCGAGGTGGCCGAGCGGTTCTCGTCGCTCGTGGAGCGGCGCGCCATCGGCCGAGGCATCGCCGGGGGTGGGCCATGACGATGCCCTTCTACGTCGCGCCCGAGCAGGTGATGAAGGACCGGGCGGAATACGCGCAGAAGGGCATCGCCCGCGGCCGTTCCCTCGTCGCCTGCGAGTACGACGACGGCATCCTGATCGTGGCGGAGAACCCGTCGAGGTCATTGCACAAGGTCAGCGAGATCTACGACCGCATCGCGTTCGCCGGGGTCGGCAAGTACAACGAGTTCGACCAGCTGCGCGTGGCGGGGGTGCGCCACGCGGACACCAAGGGCTTCGCCTTCAGTCGCGAAGACGTGGACGCCCGCTCGCTCGCCAACCTGTACGCACAATTCCTCGGGCAGGTATTCACGCACGAGATGAAGCCGCTCGAGGTCGAGATCCTCGTGGCCGAGCTGGGCGGGGACGGCCGTCCCGACCAGCTGTACCACATCGCCTACGAGGGGACGATCACCGACGAGGACCGTTTCGCGGTGCTCGGGGGCGAGACCGACGTCATCACCGAGCGCTTCGCCGGCTCCTTCGAGGACGGGTGGGGCCTCGACGGCGCTCTGCGTGGCGCCATCGCCGCCCTGGCCGGCCCGGACCGCACCCTGGGCCCCGCCGACCTCGAGGTGGCCGTGCTGTCGCGGGCGAACGGGCGCCGGGCGTTCCAGAGGCTGGGCCACGAGGAGCTGGCCGAGCGGCTGGCCGAGCCCAAGCGGGGCGGCCGCGGTGGCCGGTCCGGTCAGGCGTCCTCGTCGGACTCCTCGAACAGCGCCTCCACCTGATCCGCCAGCAACAGCTCGCGTGCTTCGTCCGCCTGGTCCGCGATGACGAACACTTCGACCGGGCCGGGTAAGGGGTAGACGTCACGCGCGCCGCGCACCTGGGTGAGGATGCCCTCCGCCCCGAGGCGCGCCATGACGACGCGCGCCTCGAACGTCGAGCCGACCGTGGTGAGCGGGACCATGAGAGGTCGTTGCACTTCGAGCAGGCTACCCGCAAGACGCCTGGTCGGGCCGGGGCGGCACTACCGTGGGTGTGATGGACCGGAGGATCTTCGGTTTGGAGAACGAGTACGGCGTGACGTGCACGCTGCGCGGCCAACGTCGTCTGTCTCCCGACGAAGTCGCCCGCTATCTGTTCCGGCGCGTCGTAAGCTGGGGCCGGTCGTCGAACGTCTTCTTGGAGAACGGCGCCCGCCTGTACCTCGACGTCGGCAGCCATCCCGAGTACGCCACGCCGGAGTGCGACGCCATCGTCGACCTCGTGTCCCACGACAAGGCGGGGGAGCGCATCCTCGACCACCTCGTCAGCGGCGCCGAGGCCCGACTGCGCGAAGAGGGCATCCGCGGTGTCATCTACCTGTTCAAGAACAACACCGACTCGGCCGGCAATTCGTACGGGTGCCACGAGAACTACCTGACGAGCCGGCGCGACGACTTCGCCCACTACACCGAGGTCCTCATCCCGTTCCTGGTGAGCCGGCAGATCTACTCCGGCGCCGGCAAGGTGCTGCAGACCGCCCGCGGTGCGGTGTACTGCCTGTCCCAGCGCGCCGAGCACATCTGGGAAGGCGTGTCGTCAGCCACGACGCGCAGCCGACCGATCATCAACACCCGCGACGAACCGCACGCGGATGCCGAGCGGTTCCGGCGGCTGCACGTCATCGTGGGCGACTCGAACATGAGCGAGTACGCCACGTACCTGAAGGTGGGGGCGACCAGCATCCTCCTGCGCATGCTCGAGGATCCCGGGACCGTCCTCCGCGACCTGACGCTCGAGAATCCCATCCGGGCCATCCGCGAGATCAGCCACGACCTGACGTGCCGGCGCAAGGTCCGGCTGGCCAACGGGCGCGAGGTGAGCGCCCTCGACATCCAGTCCGAGTACCTCACCCGGGCCCTGCGTTACCGCGACACGCACGGGTTGTCCCCGCAGGAGGACCGCGCCCTCGACATGTGGGAGCACTGCTTGAAGGGCCTCGAGTCAGATCCCATGACGTTGGGGCGCGAGTGCGACTGGGTGGCCAAGCACGAGCTCATCGAGGCGTACCGGGCGCGCCACTCGCTTCCGCTCGGCCACCCCAAGGTCGCGCTGCTCGACCTCCAGTACCACGACGTCAACCGCAGCCGCGGCCTCTACTACCGGCTCGAGGCGCGCGACCGCGTCGAGCGAATGTCCGAGGAAGCCGCCATCAACGATGCCATGACCCGGCCCCCGCAGAGCACGCGCGCCCGCCTGCGCGGAGAATTCATCCGCCGGGCGAAAGAGCGCCGTCGGGACTTCACCGTCGACTGGGTCCACCTGAAGCTGAACGACCAGGCGCAGCGAACCGTGCTGCTGAAGGACCCGTTCCGGTCCCATGACGAGCGCGTCGAGAAGCTCATCGCGAGCCTCTGACCTCCGTGCGCAACCGCGTTCGCCCGCACCGAGAGGGCGTCCCCGCCAACCGGTAACACAGCAGGGTCGGGTAGCCTCGGACGTACATGGCCGGCGACGCGAAATCTCCGCCGCCCACGCGTCCCGTCGAACAGCGCTCCGGCAACGGCCGCGCCGCGGACGGGCTGTGGGTGCGCACCGGCCCCGAGGGGCTGTGGTCGACACAGGTCGTCGCGCCCCGAGCCCCGAGCCCTCCGTCGGCCCCGCCCGGCGGGACCTCCGACGGCGCGGCTCCGGGGGGACCGGTTGCGCCGATCGAGCCACGGGCGGGCGACCCCGGTGACGCCAAGCCCGCGCGTCGGTCCCGGCGTTGGCGGTGGGTGCTCGAGTGGGCGGCGGTCCTCGTGGTGGCGGTCGGTGTGGCCGTCGGCATCCGCACGTTCGTCGTACAGACCTTCTACATCCCTTCGGAGTCCATGGTGCCGACGCTCATGGTGGGGGACCGGATCCTCGTCGACAAGCTCAGCTACCACCTGCACGCCGTGCACCGGGGCGACGTCGTGGTCTTCGGCCGCCCGCCCGGCGAGACCGCCGACAATGTGAAGGACCTCGTCAAGCGCGTCATCGGCCTTCCCGGCGACGTCATCTCGTCGGTGTCGGGCCACGTCGACATCGACGGCAAGCCGCTCGCCGAGCCGTGGCTACCGCACGGGGTGATCACCACGGGGATCGAGACGCAGAAGATCCCGCCCAGCGAGTATTTCGTCATGGGCGACAACCGCACCGACTCGCAGGACAGCCGCTACTTCGGTCCCATCCGGCGGTCGCTCATCGTGGGGCACGTGGTGCTGCGGATCTGGCCGCTTTCGGCGATCCACTTCTTCTGACCCTTCTTCGGGCACTTCTTCTGACCCTTCTCGGGTTCCCCGTCATCCGTCAGAGCGCGCAGCGCCGTACAGCGGGTGGTGCGCCATCGGTGGGGACAAGGCCCGGGGTCGTAGACTTCGCCCGAGATGCTGTCGCTCAGCCCCGCGAAGATCCTGGTCGTCCTGGTGATCATGTTGATCGTGCTGGGCCCCGACAAGCTCCCGGGCATGGCCCGCCAGATCGGGGCGACGTGGCACGACTTCCGGACCTGGCGCTCCAAGTTGGAGGGCGAAGTCCGAGGCACGTTCCCCGACCTGCCGCCCACTCACGAGGTGGCCCGCGTCGTGCGCTCTCCGCTGGCGTTCCTGGACCGGCTCGCCGACGAGCACGAGCGGAGCCTGGGCGCGGACGGCAACGGCAGCGACGCGCCGGGCGGCCCATCGTCGGGGACAGGGGCAGGCCCACCGCCCGCGCCCGAGGCGCCGCCGGCCAGCGCCGGCGGCAACGGCTGGGCGGCCCAGCCGGCGACCCGCGACGTGCGCACCCGTGACGCCACCGCTGGGCCGCACGTGGCCCCCGACGACCCGAGCATGAACTGAGCCGCCCGGTCTCCCTCGTCGCATGGTCGCCCGACTGAAACTTCCCTTCCGCCACCGGGCAGCGCGCCCTTCGCCGGACGCCATGACGCTGGCGGAGCACCTGACCGAGCTGCGGCGGCGCGTCATCGTCTGCCTCTTGACGATCGCCGTGGCCGCGGTGGTGAGTTGGATCGTGTTCCCGCACGTGCTGCACTTCCTCCAGTCGCCGTACTGTCACACCGCTGGCCCCCGCCGGTGCAAGTTCCTGGTGACCGACCCGCTCGGTGGCCTGTCGCTGCGCGTCAAGCTGTCCATGTACGGGGCGCTGTTCCTGGCGTCGCCGGTGATCCTGTGGGAGCTCTGGCGATTCATCACGCCCGGGCTCAACGCCAACGAGAAGCGGTACGCCATTCCGTTCGTGGCGGCATCGCTGTTGCTGTTCATCGGCGGGGCGGTGCTCGCGTACTACTCGTTCCCGCACGCGTTGTCGTTCCTCCAGGGCGTCGGAGGCCCGACGCTCCAGCAGATCTACGACCCCAACAAGTACCTGGGGCTCATCGTGGCGCTCATGACGGTCTTCGGGCTCACGTTCGAATTCCCCGTGGTCCTCGTCTCGCTCGAGCTCGCCGGCGTGCTGTCGCCGGCGAGGCTGAAGTCGTGGCGCAGGTGGGCCATCGTCCTCATCGTGGTGTTCGCCGCGGTGATCACGCCGAGCGGCGATCCCTTCTCGATGCTGGCGCTCGCCGTGCCCATGTACCTCTTCTACGAGCTGTCGATCGTCCTCGGAAGACTGCTGCGCCGTTGACCGGCCCGGCTGCCGGGACTGACGTGCGCTCTCGGGTGCTCGGGCGTCTCGGCTTCGCCCTCGACGAGTTCCAGCGCGACGCCTTCGACGCCCTCGACGCCGGCCACTCGGTCCTCGTGTCGGCGCCGACGGGATCGGGGAAGACCGTCGTCGCCGACTACGCGGTGGCGCGGACGCTCGCCGCGGGCGCCCGGGCCTTCTACACGACGCCGCTCAAGGCGCTGTCGAACCAGAAGTTCTCCGAACTGGCCGGCATCTACGGGCCGGGCTCGGTCGGCCTGCTCACCGGCGACGTGGCCCACCGCCCCGATGGGCGCGTGGTGGTCATGACGACCGAAGTGCTGCGCAACATGCTCTTCACCCGCTCGCCACAGCTGGCGGGCCTCGGCCTCGTCGTGCTCGACGAGGTGCACTACCTCCAGGACCCGTACCGGGGCTCGGTGTGGGAGGAGGTGATCATCCTGACCCCGCCACCGGTCGTCTTCGTGTGCCTGTCGGCGACGGTGTCGAACGCGGGGGAGCTCGGCGACTGGATCGCCAGCGTGCGGGGCCCGACCGATGTCGTCGTGGAGCAGAAGCGGCCGGTCGAGCTCGTCAACCACGTCGCGTGGGCCGACCGGCGGAGCCGACGGGTGGAGCTCGTCCCGGTGCTCGCCGACGGCAAGCTGCATCCCCGGGCGATCGCACTCGACCAACGGGCGGCGGCCGCCCGCCGGCGACCACACGGGGCCCATCAACCGCGGTTGAAAGGACCGCGCCGCAGCGAACTCGTCGAAGCGCTCGATGAGCGGGCCATGCTGCCGGTGATCGTGTTCATCTTCTCGCGGGCGGCGTGCGACGACGCCGTGCGCCAATGCCTCAGCGACGGTGTGCGGCTCACGAGCGGCGACGAGCGCGCCGAGATCCGGCGACGTTGCGAGGACCACACCGACGGGCTCTCCGACGACGAGCTGCGAGTCCTCGGGTACGGCGAGTGGAGCGCGTGCCTCGAGGCGGGGTTGGCTTCCCACCACGCGGGGCTCATCCCGGCGTTTCGCGAGACGGTCGAGGACTGCTTTGCAGCCGGCTTGCTCAAGGTGGTGTTCGCGACCGAGACGCTGTCGCTCGGCATCAACATGCCCGCCCGCACGGTGGTGATCGAGCGGCTCACGAAGGTGAGGGGTGAGACGCGCAGCGGCCTCACCTCCGGTGAGTACGCGCAGATGACCGGCCGCGCCGGACGGCGGGGACTCGACCCCGTCGGCCACGCCGTCGTCGTCTGGACGCCAGGGGTGAGCGCGGCCCAGGTGGCCGCCCTGGCCACCTCGCCTGCCCCCGACCTCCGCTCGTCGTTCCGGCCCACCTACAACCTGGCCGTGAACCTGGTTCGCCGCTATCCGCCCGACCAGGTCCACTACGTCCTCGACCGGTCCTTCGCCCAGTTCCTGGACAGCCGTCATCGCGACGCGCTGTCGCGTCGTCTGGACCGTGCCCTGCGCCTCCTCGAGCGCTTCGGCTATGTGGAGATCGACGCCTGGCGACTCACGGCGCGCGGCGAGCGTCTCGCCGGCATCTACCACGAGTCCGACCTCCTCGTGGCGGAGGCGCTCGCCGAGGGGATCCTCGACGACCTCGGTGCGCCCGAGCTCGCCGCGGTGGTCTCCGCCTGCACGTTCGAGACGCGGGCCGGTCGCTGGCGCGCGCCGGCGCGCCCCCCCGACGTCGTCACCGAACGGCTCGCATCGCTCGACTCCCTGGCGGCGCGGGTGCGCGACGAGGAACACGCCGCGCATCTGCCGCGCACGCGCGTCCCCGATACCGGCTTTGCGGACGTCGCCTGGCGTTGGGCGCGCGGGCAGCGGCTCGAGCGCGTGCTGGAGCGGGCCGAGCTCGCGCCGGGCGACTTCGTGCGCAACGCCAAGCAGCTCGTCGACCTGCTCCGCCAGCTCGCGGTGGTGGCCGCCCCCGCGGGGGTGTCCACCGCCGCCCACCAGGCGGCCGAGGCGCTGCAGCGGGGGGTGGTCGCGGCGGCGGCGGTCCCGGCGGCGGCCGCCGACGGGTCCCCGGCACCGGGGGAGGGGCCGGCAGCCGTCCTCCCGGCTGGCCCCGACCGAGGCGACGACGCAGGCGAACCGGGGTCCGCGCCCCCGCCGGGCGCGCGCCCGTAGTGTTGCCGGGGCCATGTTCCCGTACGCCCCGGAGAGCTTCAGCCCGGACGAGACCGAGGTCCTCCGCCGGTACTTCACCACCATCGACGGGCCCGTTTTCGCGCTCGTCAACCTGCCGGAGGTCGTGAAGGGCGCGCTGTTCGCCCGCTACTCGCGTTCGGCCAAGAGCCTGCGGCGCCTCTTCCTCGACGAGTTCGTGGGGGACCTGGACGTGAGCGGCGACGCGGGGATCGACGCCACGGTCGGGCTCCGGCGCGCCGAGGAGCTCTACGACCGCGTGTTCCTCGAGTACGGGGACGACTCGGTCGCCCAGTTGGGCGGCGTCCACCTCGCTTGCGAACAGGCGTCGAACGTGCTCACCAAGGTGCTCGAGTGGGGCCGTCTCATGGCGTACCTGGAACAGTCGACGCGCTACGTGCCGTACGACAGCCGTCTTCCCACCGGGCACTTCCGCTACCACCGTGACCCCGAGGTGCTCGAGTCACCGGTCGGAGCCCGTTACGTCGGCGACATGGACCGGATGTTCGACGCCTACCGAACCTCGCTGCCGGAGATGCAGTCGTTCTTGACCGCGCAGTTCCCCAAGACGCCCGGCGATTCGGACTTCGTGTACCGCCAGTCGATCCGCGCCAAGGCGCTCGACTCCTTGCGGGGCCTGCTGCCGGCCGCGTCCCTGTCCAACGTGGGCATCTACGGCACGGGCCAGGCCTACGAACAGCTCCTGTTGCGCATGCGGGTCCATCCGCTTCCCGAAGCGCGCCGGTACGCGGACCTCATGCTGGAGGAGCTGCGCAAGGTCATCCCGTCGTTCCTCAAGCGGCTCGACGTGCCCGAGCGCGGCGGGCTCTGGGAGCGGTACCTGGCCGACACGCGCGCCGGGACGGAGCTCGCCGTGCGACGCCTGTGGGCCGACGCCCAGGGCCCCCAGGGGGAGGAGCCCGCCGGGGTGCGCCTGCTCGGCTTCGACCCCGAAGGCGAGGACAAGGTGATTGCCGCTATGTGCTTCGCCGCCACCGCGCTCCCCGACGACGAGGTGTTGCGGCGGGTCCGGATGCTCGACGGCGAGCAGCGCCGGGCCGTGGTCCAGGCCTACGTGGGGGAGCGGGCCAACCGTCGGCACCGGCCCGGCCGGGCGCTCGAGGCCACCACGTACCGGTTCGAGGTGGTCTGCGACTACGGCGCGTTCCGGGATCTCCAGCGGCACCGCATGCTCACGATCGAGTGGCAGGACCTCACGCCCGGGCTCGGCTACGACGTGCCGGAGATCCTGCGGGCTGCCGGGCTCGACGGGCGGTTCGAACGTTCGATGGCGCGCTCGGCCGCGCTGTACGAGGCCATGCGAGAGGAGTGTCCGGTCCAGGCGCCGTATGCACTGGCGCTCGCGTTCCGAATCCGCTTCGTCATGGAGATGAACGCGCGCGAAGCGATGCACCTCATCGAGTTGCGCTCGGGTCAGCAGGGGCATCCCGCGTACCGCCGGGTCGCGCAACAGATGCACGACCTCATCCGTGACCGCGCCGGCCATCACCTGATCGCCGGGGCCATGACGTACGTCGATCACGAGGACCACGAGCTCGAACGGCTCGAGGCTGAACGCCGGGCCGAAGCGCGCCGTTCGGTGTTGTCGTCGTAGGCGTTCGCATCTCGCCGCGCCCCGGCACGTCACGGCGAGCGAGCGCGACGTCGTCCGCCGACGCCACGGCCTCTCATGTGCGTCGCGATGGCAACGATTCGCGACCACTTGCCGCGACGAATTGCGGGGAGAAAACCGCTGCCGTTGTGACCAGGACCGATGATCGAATGGTCGCGAAGTCCCTGGTGAGGTCTCCGGCGAGGTGACGAAGAAGGTATTGAGACCCCGACAACGGCGCGCGTAATGTTCCGCCCAGTCCCAGACGCCCCTGCGGCTGCATCGGCCGGTTCCCGGCGGATGCGGGTGGCGAGGGGGGGATGCTGTGAGAGGCGGAGGGTGGCCCGAGGGACCGAGTAGAGAACGTCTCGGATTGCACCACGGCGGTGGCGTCGGTCGGTCGAGGCGGTACCAAAGGTTCCCGGGCCCTTTCGCCCTCCGTGAAGGGGCCCCGCAGGTCGGTTGACCCGGTTCTTCGGTGACGCGCGGGTGAATGTGCGCCGGATCGCAGCCGATATGCTCCCGCGGCGTTCGACGACCCAAAGGGCAGCAGCATGGCCGACGACCTGGATGACGTAGCGGAACTGGACGAGCTCGAGGAGGGCGACCTCGAGGACATCGCCGACGACGACATCGAAGAAGAGCTCGACGACGAGGACATCGACGAGGCTCTGGACGAGGACGACGAGGACGACCTCGAGACCGACCTCGAACTCGAGGAGGAGGAGGAGGCCGAGGCCGAGGCCGACGACGGGGGAGACGAGGGCGAGGCCACCCCGGCCGCCACGGTCACCGAGGAGACCGAGGAGGAAGAGGAGGAAGTCGACGACGAGGACGTCGAGGCCAGCCTGGACGAGATCCTGAAGGAACGCCTCGTCGTCGTGGAGGAGGAGGAGGCCGAGGACGACGAGGTCGCCGAGCCGGACGACCGCTCCGAGATCTCCGAACGGGTCCTTCCCAAGCAGCCTGACGAATTCGTCTGCCGCTCGTGCTTCTTGGTGAAGCACTCGAGCCAGCTCGCCGACCACGACCGGATGATCTGCCGGGACTGCGTGTGAGCTCCGACGCCACAGAGGCCGAGGGCCCGGGCGACGCCGGCGCCAAGCCCCCGGTCGACCGTCTGCTCGACCTGTTCGTCTTCGGCCCCGCCGGTCTCGCCATCACTGCCGTCGAGGAGTTCCCCCGGCTGGCCGCCAAAGGGCGGCACCGGGTCGAGGGGCAGGTGCACACGGCGCGTCTCGTGGGGCAGTTCGTGGTCCAGATGGGGCGACGCCAGGTCGGCCAGGTGGTCGACCGGTTCACGCGTCCCATCGAACGCCCGGCGCCCGTACAGGTGCGCCCGGCTTCACCCGCGCACTCGGAACCTTCCTCGGCGTCGAACGGCGATGGCGCGCTGCAGCCGGCCCGAGCCGCCGACCATGCGGCGACCGATGGCAACGGGAGCGGCCCCGTCAGCGCGCTGGCGATCCCCGGGTACGACAGCCTCTCTGCGTCACAAGTGGTGCAGCGGCTCGACGGCCTGTCGCGCGACGAGCTCGATGACGTGCGATCGCACGAGCTCGCCCACCGCCACCGACGGACCATCCTGCATCGCATCGAGCAGTTGCTGGCTGGGCCGGACGGCGATCAGCCCTGACGGGCGCCCGAAACCGCGCGATGGAGGGCTCTCGCCGGGCGCAGCGGCAGGATGCCGAGCGATGCGCCGAGCTGTGCCGGCAAGCACTCGATTCGTTGCGGGGCGAGCGCGGCGGTGCGCTCTTCGCCCGGCGCGAGACCGGCTTGGTGGCCAAGGCGCTCTTGCGACCCGGCGGACTGGACCGGCTCATTGCCGACGACCGACGACGCGTGGTCGTGGGGACCATCGACGACGAGGTCGTGGGGCTTGCCATCGGCCGGATCGAAGAGGTCGGCGAGACCACGCTCGGATCCGTCGACGCGTGCTACGTGGAGCCCGGGGCGCGCGGCGTCGGTGTCGGTCGTGCGCTCCTGGACGATCTCGTGGCGTGGTTCACCGCGTCGGGGTGCCGCGGGGCTGACGCCACGGCCCTGCCCGGCGACCGCGCCACCAAGAACTTCTACGAGGCGGCCGGGTTCAAGGCGCGACTGATCACCGTGCACCGGGCCCTTCGGTGACCGACGGATCGACGGCGGCCGCTCCTGTCGTCGCCGTGGGTGGGATCGCGGTGGTGGACGGTGCGCTGTTGCTGGTGCGCCGGGCCCATCCGCCGCACGCCGGGGCGTGGACGATCCCCGGCGGGCGGGTCGAGCCCGGTGAGGCGCTCACCGACGCGGTGGAGCGGGAGCTCGCCGAGGAGACCGGCCTCGACGTCCGCTGCGGAAGGTTTCTCGGCCTGGCGGAGCGGATGGGTCCCGGGTACCACTTCGTGATCCTCGACTTCCTGGTCGACGTCCCCGCGGGAGCGGTCCCGCCGTCGGCCGGCGGTGACGCCGCCGACAGCGCCTGGTTCGCGCTCGAGAGGGTGCCGGACCTCGATCTCGTCGACGGGGTCGAAGCATTCCTGCGGGCCCACGGCGTCCTCGCGTAACGCCTCGCCGGCGTGGCTGCGGGGTTCCCGATCAGGCGCCGCGTGCCGCTGACGCGCTCGGCCGACGCGGCCCCGGCGGGGGAGGGATGGGGAGCCCGAGCAGGCGGGCGAGCTCGGGGATCATCCCCGCGGCGCGCCGCGCCCGGTTGACCAGGTCCGCCCCCGCGTCCCGTGGCAACCCCGCGGGCTTGACCGTGCGTCGCACGGGGGAGTCGATGGCGGCGTCGAGGAGCGCAAGCCACTGCGCTTCGCCGGCGTCGGGCGACATGGCGGCGCCGGCCGACTGGCTCAGACGCGTCGCCAGCTCCGCCGAGATGCGTGCGGTCGGCTCGGGTGGGCGGGTCGCGACCCGCAACGCCTCCTCCACCTGGCCGCCGTCGAGCGCGTTGGTGATGCGTCCCACCCAGGCCTCGCGCAGCGCGGTGACCCTCGACTGCAATGCGTCGCGGAGGTGCGTCGCCAGCTCGCGTCCGTCGTCGTCGAGGTTCACCGTCGACGCCGCCGTGACGACCGAGCGCAGCTCGCGCAGCGGCGCGTCCTTGCCTGCGGTGCGGACGGTGATCGCCCGGTCCTTCCACGTCGCGAGATTCATCTTCGGCAGCAACTGCTCGGCGAGCGCGAGCAACGGCTCGGCCGTCACCTCGTTGCGTCCCTCGGCCCGCGCCCGGGCGTTCTGTTCGGCGATTGCCTGACGCACAGCGGGGATCCCACCGCGCAGCAGCTGTTCGGCGACGGGAAGCTGTTCCGGTCGCAGCTCGGCGAGCGCGGCGTTGCGATTGGTGGCGACGGGTTGCAGGCGCCGTTGCCGATCGGTCCGCTCCGGCCGTCCGCTCCGGCCCCCCCGTTCTTCGTCGTTGCGACCCGGAGCGCGGCCCCGTCCTTCTCGGTCGGGACGTGGCGGGCGGCGGTCCCCCCGACGGGTCGCGTCGCCCTCGGTTCGCTCCGAAGGTGCCGGTCGGGCGCGCTCGGAGCGCGGCCGGCCCTCCCGGCGTGGCCCGTCGGGCTGACCCCCTCGGGCCTCCTCACGCGGCCGGCGAGGTCCGCGGGGCGGACGCCCCTCGCGCCGGTCGTCACCGTCGTCGCGACGACGGCGGGTGCCGGGCGCCAGAACGACCGACACCCCGCCTGGTGCGTCGCGTTCGTTCGCCAGCAGCTCGATGCGTTCGGCCGTCCGCCCTGCCCGGCTGTCGACTCGGGAACGTTGCACCGCCGTCACCACGATGCCGTCGAGGTCGAACTCGGCTTCGGCTCGCAACACGTCGCCGACACCCGAGCCTTCAGGGACGAGGGCCCCGGCGACGGTGCCGCGCGGCTGGCGGGCCCCCGGGGCGCGCCACGTCCACGACCCGTCGTCGCGCCGGCTGGTCAGCTCGATGTCGATCCGCCGCGCCATGCCGGACGACAACGCTACCGTCGGCACCGCAGTCCCGGAACCGGCGCACGGCCAGGCGCGACGCCTTGCGTCGCAACGTCGCTGTGGATGTGCTGAGAATGTGGCCCGATGGTGCCCGGAGCGCCGTCGGGGTTCCGTAATCTGGCAGGAGGCTCGAACGCGAGCGGGTGGCGCCCGTGGGGCCGATCCGACCGACAGGAGCGCGTGTGGTGGACGACGAGCGCGACGACATCGTGACCGACGGGCTCGAAGGCTCACCCGCTCCGCCCCCGCCCCTGGGCGGCCTGTCCGGTGGTCACGCTCGAAGCTCCGGCGGCTCGAACTCGCCGGGCGCGCCCGAAGGCACCAACGGTGGCGGCTCGGCAGCCCCCTCGTGGGACTACCCCCGCACGCCCGTGGCTCCCATCGCGCCCGCCGACCTCGCAGATCCCTACGGATCGACACCGGGCACGTCGCCGGGAGGATCCCCCTGGTCGGCGCCGACGGCCGAGACGCCCACGGCCCCGAGGTGGCCCACCGCGCCCACACCGTCGGCTCCGGCGTGGCGCGCCGCGGACACCCCCCCGGGCGTGCCGCCGCCCGGCGTCACGAGGCCGGGGTGGCCGGCGCCGCCGCCCGCCCCCGAGCCGGGCGCCTCGGGACCCCGCGGGTGGCAGCGGTGGATCGTCGTCGCCGTGGTGGCGGCGCTCGTAGGCGGCGCCGTCGGCGCGGGCATCGCCGAGGCGGTCGGCACCGGGGGATCGTCGGCGGCCGCACCCGCCGTCAAGGTGGGACAGGAGACGCCCGGTCCCGCGCTCGCCGGCGGGGCCTCGATCCCGACCATCGTGAAGAGCGTGCTGCCCGAGGTGGTCTCCATCGACGCCAAGGGGCCCAACGGCGTCGGGGGAGGGCTGTTCGGCGGCACCGTGGAGGACCAGGGCACGGGGATGATCATCACCAGCTCGGGGGAGGTGCTGACCAACAACCACGTCATCTCGGGCGCCACCACCATCACCGTCACCCTGTACGGACAGACGGCGGCCCTCCCCGCCACGATCGTGGGCACCGACCCGTCGAGCGACGCCGCGCTGCTCAAGCTGAGCTCGCCTCCCCCCAACTTGCAGGCCGTGACGTTCGGCGATTCCAAGAACCTGCAGGTCGGTGACGCGGTAATCGCCATCGGCAACGCGCTCGGCCTGTCGGCGGGGACGCCCACGGTGACCTCGGGCATCGTCTCTGCCCTGGGCCGCACCGTGCAGGCGGGCGACACCGGTGGCGGTCAGAGTGAGACGTTGCAGAACATGATCCAGACCGACGCCGCCATCAACTCCGGCAACTCCGGTGGGCCCCTGGTGGACTCGGCCGGTCAGGTCGTGGCCATGAACACCGCCGTGGCCTCCTCGAGCAGCGGGAACGCCCCGGCGCAGAACATCGGGTTCGCCATCCCGTCGTCCAACCTGCAGGGACTGCTCTCCACGTTGCGCACTGGCGGGACGAACGGGGCGGTCAAGCCGTACCTCGGCGTCGAGGTCACCGACGAGACACCGCAGCAGCAACAGGCGTACGGCCTCGTCCCGTCGTCCGGCGCCCTGGTGGTCCTCGTCGTGAGCGGATCACCGGCCGAGGCGGCGGGCATCCAGCAGGGCGACGTCATCGTGTCGTTCGACGGCCGGGGAGTGAGCTCCGCGCAGGACCTCACCAACGACGTGCGGGGCTCGTCGTCGGGGAAGACGGTGCAGATCACCTTGTACCGGGGCCAGCAGAAGATGACGGTCTCGGCGACGCTCTCGACCGCGCCGGCGCGCTGAGTCGGGATCGTCGCCTGACGCGACCCGCGGGGTCGAGCTTCGGAGATCAGCCTTCGTCGACGCCGAGCAGGGACGGTTCGATGCCGTCGGAGGGGCTCCGGCCGACATGGATGTACCACTCCGTTCCCCACATCTTCGCAAAGGCGTCCTCGGGCATCGACAGGAAGAACGAGGCGTCCGCGATCTGCGAGGCATGGGCCCGCATGGCTCGGCGCTTGTGATCGAGGAATGCGCTCACGTCGACCGCGGTCGTGATGCGATCGGCGTGCACACCGATGGTCTGCATGACCTCGCGCTGGGATTCGTCCATGGCGCCGGGGACCTCCGGCATCGCCGCGGCCAGCTCGAGCATGTGGTCGCGGTTCACCGTGGCCATGAACACCCGCGGCGTGCGGGCCCGTCGTCCGGCTTCGAGGCCCACCCGGTGGACCTGGATGTGGTCAGGGTGGCCGTAGGCGCCGTTCTCGTCGTATGCCGTCAGCACGTCGGCACCCTCTTCGGAGAGGATCGCGGCCAGACGATCAGCCGCCTCCCCGACGTCCGCACGCCAGAACGACACCGAGTCGTCGTTGGTGGGCTCGCCGGCCATGCCGGAATCCCGGTAGCCGAGGAACTCGTGGCGCGCGACGCCGAGCTCCTTGCACGCCGACGCGAGCTCGACCGCCCGCCTCTCGGCGAGGGTCTCGCCGGCCGCGAGCACATCAGGCGCCACCTCGCCGAGCTCGCCCCCGGTGGCCGTGACGAGGACGACGCGGTGGCCCGCCGCCGCCATGAGGGCCATCGTGCCGCCCGTGGCGATCGCCTCGTCGTCCGGATGCGCATGGAAGAACACCGCGGTGGCCATGACCCAGGAGGCTAGGGGGACAAGACGCCCCGGCGTGACGACCTGGTATGCCATTTCCGGTATAGGCGTCCCGTGGCAGGGTGGGCGCTCGACACCTGTCCGCCGAGCGGCGACAACCGGTTCGTGACGAGGAGGCGACGATGGCGGAGACGGCGATGCTCCAGACCCCTGACGGCGAGATGGCGCTGTACGACGCGTCGCCCGACGGCAGCCCGCGCGGCGCCGTCATCGTCATCCAAGAGGCGTTCGGGGTGAACGACCACATCGAGGACGTCACCCGGCGCTTTGCCAGCGAGGGATTCCGCGCCGTGGCGCCGCATCTCTTCTACCGGACGGGGGACCCGGTCATCGACTACGGCGACTACGCCAAGATCATGGAGCACTTCCAGGCCCTGTCGGAAAAAGGTCTGCTGGGGGACATCGATGCCACGCTCCTGCACCTGCGCGGGGCCGGCTTCGACCACGCCAACGTCGGCATCGTCGGGTTCTGCATGGGAGGGACGGTGGCCTACCTGACCGGCGTGCGCCGGCGTCTGGGGGCCTCGGTGACGTTCTACGGCGGGGGAGTCGCCGAAGGGCGCTTCGGCATGCCGTCTCTCATCGACATGGCACCGGAGCTCCAGACCCCGTGGCTCGGCCTGTACGGAGACCTCGACCAAGGCATCCCCTCCGAGCAGGTGGAAGCGTTGCGAAGCGCGCTGACCGATGTACGCGTGCCGACGGAGATCGTGCGGTATGCGGACGCCGGCCACGGCTTCCACTGCGACATGCGGCCCGATTATCGGGAGGACGCGGCACGTGATGCGTGGCGGCGGACAATCGAGTGGTTCGGTCGCTAGCTGGGGGCCGCCTGATGCCCCCTCAGGGATCGATACCAAAGGAGCCCATAGCAAAAAAGCTATAGGGGCCCGAGTGACATCCCGGGCCCTTTGGCACGCTCTTCCTGTGGTGTCCAGACGCTCGGCTCTCCGAGCGCATCGAGAGGAAGCTGATCCTCCCTGGGGCGAATTCCTCGTGGCGATCGAGCCCCTGTGGAAACCACTCGTCTGGTTCCTGCGACGTCGCGATGGAACACGGCGCCGAAGAGACGCGCACCCTCCAACCTCTCGTCCCGCAATCGAGGCGACCGCGTTCGGCTCACTGCTTCTCGGGAGGTCTCGGGCGAGCTCAGATTCTCGTGATGGCTCCCACCTGGACATTCAGCAGTCCGCCCATAATGTATCTTATGTAAAGTAAGGACGGACGCTGCGAACCCGGCGGCGGCACGGCGGCACGGCGGGGCTCCCCTTCCGGTCCCCGGGAGTGGCCCCCGAGACGTGGCTACGGGCGGAATCCGAGCGGGCGGGGGTGCAGCGGGTACACGGTCGCAGACCGTGCACAGACCTCGTCGACGAGCCCGTACTTGACCGCCTGGCGGGCGTCGAGAAACCGGCCGGCGTCCATGTCGGCGGCGACGCGCTCGGACGGCTGGCGTACGGCGGCGGCGAGGCGCTCGGTCAGGTTCCGGAGCTGCGCGGAGTGTTGCGCGACGAACGACTCGACTTCTCTCGCCCGGCCGTGGAAATCGACGACCGGTGACTGGAGACGGAACCGGGCGTGCGGGGTGGCTCGCCGGTGATGGGCGGCGGCAAAGACGGCGACGGCTGGTCCGGACGCCTGTCCGATGCACGTCGCGTGCAGCTCGACGCCGAGGAGGTCGATGACGTCGACCAGGCTGAGCGCCGCGGTGAGGTCGCCGCCCGGGCAGTCGACGTGGAGGTGGATGGGCGCATCGGCGGTGGCATCGAGCGTCATGAGCTGTGCGGCGGCATCGTTGGCAGTGGCGTCGTCGAGATGTCCCCACAGGAACACGATCCGTTGCTCGAACAAGCGCTCCCGGATCGAGGCCTCCCAGGTGCCTGGCACAGGCCCGGAATTCGGGGGGTGCTCCCCGACCGACCCGAGCGGAACTCCGGGGAACGTCGGTCTCATCGTGGCCGTTCCAGCTGCCAGTCGACCAGGAGGCCGACCGCGGCCGCGTAGCGCTCGATGGTGGAAAGACGGACGTCGGCCTCCCCCGCCTCGAGCCGGGCGACCGCCGACTGCGACGTGCCCATGCGCGCCGCGACCTCGGTCTGGGACAGTCCGATCGCCTTGCGGTGCTCGACGAGCGTGACGCTCAGCTGACGCCGGCGCTCGGCCATCTCCCGGAATCCCGGGAACACCGACTCGTGCCTGCGTTCGGGCATGGAGCCCTGCCCTCCTCGGGTCGAAGCCACACTCTACCTCAAACGTGGTATCTCGCAAATGAGATAACCTCTGTCGGGGAAGGCGAGGCAGGAGGTCGATGTGTCGGTGCGCCAGTCGTTGATCCCGACGGTGTTGGAGCAGTCCTCGCGAGGAGAGCGTGCGTTCGACATCTACTCACTGCTGCTCCGGGAGCGGATCGTCTTCCTGGGGCAGGAGGTCGACGACCAGATCGCCAACCTCATCATCGCCGAGCTCCTCTACCTCGAGGCTGAGGATCCCGACGAGGACGTGTCGTTGTACATCAACTCCCCCGGCGGCGTCGCGTATGCCGGCTTGGCCATCTACGACGTGATCCAGCACATCCGGCCAGAAGTGTCGACGGTGTGCGTGGGCATGGGCATGTCGGCGGCGGCGATGATCCTGTGCGGTGGAGCGCCGGGGAAGCGCCTCGCCCTCCCCAGCGCCAAGATCATGATCCATCAAGGATCCGCGGGGGCACGCGGCGCCCCGCGCGACATGGAGATCCAGTTGCGGGAGGTGATGGCCACCACGCGTCGCATGGCGGAGGTCATCGCTCATCACACGGGCGTGGCGGTCGAGCAGGTCGAGCGCGACCTCGACCGCGACTACTTCATGACAGCGGAGGAGGCCAAGGCGTACGGCCTCATCGACGACATCATCACGCCTCGCCGCGGGCTCGCATACCCCGCTGCCGCCATGGCGGCGGCTGGATAGCCGGCGACGTCTCTGTCGAAGCAGAGGTGCGGTTCGTCAGTCGGAGCGGACCGAGGAGAACGCCACGAACCCGGCCGGGGCGCTCAGGTGGACGGGTTGGCCCCAGGCGGTGAACGTGCCCACGTCGTCGATGGTTTGGGAGCCGCGGGACGCGTGCGCCGTGAACTTGAGGGGCACGGTCGGCCGGGACGACGCCACGTAGAGCGTGGTGGATCCCGAGACACCCGAGGGGATCTGCCCTGGCAGGCCGCCCTTCACCCCGAGGGCGGAGCGACCGCCGATGATGGCGGTCCCCGCGAGGCTCAGACGACCGGTCGGACGTAGCTCCGAGATCGTGCCGTTCAACGTGACGGCCTGCACGATCGAGCCGTACGGACTGTCGGCGCTTCCCACGGCGATCCACCTCCCGGCGTAGGCCTTCGCCACGTTGGCGGAGAATCCGAGCGCCGCGCCGAGGCCGCCCGCGCTCCCCTGCACGTAGGCGACGCCGTGCACCAGCACGACCTGCACGTGCACCGTGCCTGTGGAGATCGACTGGCGGCCGTCGGTGGTCGTCGCGTCGCCGGTGATGGTCTGGGTCTGGTTGCCCGCCGTCTCGGTGAGGACGTAGTGGGTGCTGCCCACCGCGGTGGCTGCCGCCGAGGCGGCGTTCAGAACCTCGACCGGCGACTTGCCGGTGAGCGATGCAGGGCTGCCGGACCCCGAGCTGCACGCCGCGACGAGCGTCGCCAACGCCGCGCACGCCAGCAACGACCGGGCCCTCTGCATCGGGACAACGTATCCGACGTCGCCTGGAGCGTCGGCTCGTTCGAAAAGTCGTTACCCGGGCGAAAGGTTGGGCTCGAAGTCGATGACCAGCTCCGCCCCGAGGGCCCGCGCGATGCGGTCGAGCGTGATCACCGTGGGCGACACCATCCCCCGTTCGAGGCGGGCGATCGAGGGTTGGCTCGTGCCCGTGCGGCGTGCCAGCTCCACTTGGCTCACGCCTGCCCGCAGGCGGGCGGCGCGGACCGAGCTTCCGACCATGATCGAGGTCCTCGAGCGCTCGTAACGCGAGACGTAACTGCTTCGCCGAGACGAACCCCGTCGCTTGGGGGTCGGCACGGCTCCCCCGCCGTAAGCCCGATCGGCCTTCGTCACCGCCAGACCAACTTCGTCATATCAAGTTTGAGATACTACGCACCCTCGTGTTTTGACCGGGGCATGGTGAGGCCGTGACGTCGATAGCGGGCCTGGCCGCGAAGCGGATGCCGGTTCCTGTACGGCGGTCGGCGGCGTTCTGGGTCATCGCGTACGTGTTCGCGGCGACGATGTTGGGGACCACACTGCCGACGCCCCTCTACGTCGAGTACCAGAGCCAGTTCCACTTCTCCCCCGCCATCGTCACGGTGATCTTCGCCGCGTACGCGGCCGGCGTCCTGGTGGCACTGCTCCTCGCCGGGCGCTCCTCGGACCGCGTGGGCAGGCGACCGGTCTTGGCGGTCGCCGTCGCCTTCAGCACCCTGAGCACGGTCGTGTTCATCGTCGCGGCCGGAGTGGGCTGGCTCTACCTGGGTCGCGTCCTCTCAGGGTTCTCTGCGGGCCTGATGACGGGCACGGGGACCGCGGCGCTCACCGACCTGGCCGGCGGGGCGGCATCGCGTCGAGCGTCGCTCGTCGCCACGGTGGTGAACATGGGCGGCCTGGGGCTGGGTCCTCTCGTGGCTGGCCTGTTCGCCGAGTACGGGCCGAACCCCACCGTCCTCGTCTTCGAGGTCTACCTCGGGCTGTTGGCGATCGCCGCTATCGGTGTGGCGGTGATGCCGGAAACCGTCTCGGACCGAGCCGGCCTCTCCCTCAAGTTCGGCGGCCTCGGCATCCCCCGCCAGGGCCGGAGCGAATTCGTCGCTGCGGGGGTCGCTGTGTTCGCGGCGTTTTCGATCCTCGGAATGTTCACGGCACTGGCGCCGTCGTTCCTCGCCAATGTCCTGCACCAGCGCAACCACGCCGTCGGCGGGCTCGTGGTGTTCGTCATCTTCGCCACCGCGACCGCTACCCAGGCACGGGTGGTCCGGCTCCCGATTCGTCCGGTGGTCATGGTCGGCATCACCGTCTTCGTGGTCGGGCTGGCGCTCATCGTGGCGTCGTTGTCGGCGGCGTCCTTCGCCCTGTTCATCGTGGGCGCCGTCGTGGCCGGGAGCGCCATCGGCGCGGTGTTCATCGGCTCGCTGTCGGTCGCCAACCGGCTGGCTCCCCCGGAACGACGCGGTCAGGTCGTCTCGACGTACTTCGTCTTCGGCTACGTCGGGTTGATCGTCCCGGTCATCGGCGTCGGCGTCGCGTCCGAACACGTCGGCGACTTCCGTGCCGTGTTGGTGTGCGCGACCGTGCTGGCCGTGTTGTCGCTGTTCTCCTTGGACAGGATCAGACGCTCGAGCCTTCGCTGACGCCGATCACGCGGTCGCTTCCGGAGCTCGGTCGTCGGGCTGCCGGAACGATCCCGGAGCCGGGAAGGGGATGTACTTCCTGAGGAGCATTTGCGTCCGGCCGGGCGCATTGACGGGCCGCGCGATGGTCCGTACCCGGGTGGGCCAGCGGCTGGGTGGGCCGCAGACGCCGATCTTGCCCACGCGACCATCGATCCTCGGCAGCGTCCCTTGCGCGACCAAACGGGCCACTCCTTTGTCGACGCCGGCCCAAGCGATGTCGTCGAAGGCGACCAGGCACTGGGGCGCCAGGTGCACCGACCATTCGCGCCCGTCGGCGAAGACCGCCTCTTCGGAATGGTTCCCGTCGATGAACAGCAGCCCGACTGGTCGCCCGCCGTAGGACTGCGCCACCTCGACCGATCGTGCCACGTGTGTCTCGACGTGGTCCGATACGCCGATGTCCGCCATGTTCCGGCGGAACTGCCCGGATGTGTCGATCGGTTCACCCTTCACGAGTTGCAGGCGGCCGCTCGTGTGGGGGTCGACGGCGTGGACCGTCCGTCCTGGGCCGGCGCCCAAGGCGAGGAACGCCGTGGACCGCCCGAGGTAAGAACCGATTTCGACGATGTCCTGTCCGGGGGGGACGGCCGCGGCCAGTTCGAAGAGGAGCTCGGCTTCCGCCCGGCTCAGCCACCCGCCGATGAACGACGCGCGGGCGAAGGCCGCGCTGAATTGCGGCGATTCCCCGCGCAGTCGCCTCCGCTCGAGGAAGTTCTGGCGCGCCGCGCTCATGCCGCGGTAGAGGGCGCCCAGCGCGTCGACGGGCGCGGACCCTAGCCCCGCCGTTCGGACGTCATCGTTGCCCTTCACCGTCGGGACGGTACCGCAAAGACGCCACGATTCGGTGACGATGGCACTTCGTTAGAATCGGCCGTCGTGGACTGGCCTCTCCAATTCGGCGTGTTCATCGCGCCATTCCATCCCGTTGGGCAGAATCCCACGCTGGCGCTCGAGCGCGACCTCGAGCTCGTGGTCCGCCTCGACCAGCTCGGATTCGACGAAGCGTGGTTCGGCGAGCACCACTCCGCCGGCTACGAGATCATCGCGTCGCCAGAGGTGTTCCTCGCGGTGGCGTCGCAGCGCACTCGGCATCTGCGACTGGGCACCGGGGTGAGCTCCCTCCCCTACCACCACCCGTTCATCCTCGCCGACCGGATGATCCTGCTCGACCACCTCACCCGCGGCCGGGCCATGTTCGGCGTCGGCCCCGGTGCGCTTCCCTCCGACGCGTTCATGATGGGCATCGACCCGATGCGACAGCGCGAGATGATGGAAGAGTCGCTCGAGGCGATCCTGGCGCTCCTGGACGGCAGCGAGCTCGTGACCCGCGATGCCGGGTGGTTCACCCTGCGCGACGCCCGCCTGCAGCTCCGTCCGTATACACATCCGCGCTTCGAAGTGGCCGTCGCCGCGCAGGTGTCGCCCGCCGGCCCCCGTGCCGCAGGCCGTTTCGGCCTGTCGCTGCTTTCGATCGGGGCGACGACCGCAGGGGGCTTCGACGTCCTCGGTTCGCACTGGCAGGTCATGGAGGAGCGCGCCGAGGAGTTCGGCACCATCGTCGACCGGCGGCGCTGGCGTCTCGTCGGTCCCATGCACATCGCCGAGACCGAGGAGCAGGCCCGTGCCGATGTGGCCTTCGGGCTCGTGCCATGGGTCGACTACTTCGAGCGCGTGGCGGCCTTGCCCCTCGCCCCCGGGACGCTCGATCCCGAGCGCATGGTCGACGCGCTCATGGCGACGGGCTTCGCCGTCGTGGGCACGCCGGCCATGGCGATCGAGCAGATCGAACGGCTCAAGGTGCAGTCCGGCGGGTTCGGCACGTACCTCCTCATGGCGCACGAGTGGGCCGATCGCGAGGCGACCCTGCATTCCTACGAGCTGTTCGCCCGTGAGGTCATCCCCCACTTTCAGGGGCGCCTGGGCTCCCTCGTGGGGTCGCGTGACTGGGCGGCCGAGAACCGGCCGGAGTTCATCGGCGCAGCGGGCGGCGCCGTCATGCAGGCGATCTCCGAGCATCACGCCGAGCGCGAGGCCAAGCAGAAGCCGGTGGAGGCGAGCGAGCCGTCGTGACCATCCTCACCGCCGCCCGAGGCGGTGAGCCGGACTCCTCAGGTCAACGGGCGTCGTAGGTGGGCACGAGGCGCCGGGCGGCGCGGGCTTCGTCGACGCGCCGCACCGGTGTGGTGCGCGGCGCTTCGGCGGCCCCTTCGGCCCCCCCGGGCTCGGCCGCTTGGGCCGCGATCCGTTCGAATGCCTCGGCGAGCGCCTCGAGCGTCTGGAGGCTCTCGGTTTCCGTCGGCTCGACCATGAGCGCCTCGTCCACCGTCAGGGGGAAGTACACGGTCGGTGCGTGGAAACCCTCCTCGAGCAAGCGCTTGGCCACGTCGACGGCGCGCACGCCCGTGGCGCGCTTCAACTCGGTACCCGAAAGCACGAACTCGTGCATGCAGGTGCGGTCGTAGGGGACGCGGAAGGATCCGGTCAGCCGTCGTCGGAGCCAGTTGGCGTTGAGTACGGCGAGTTGGGCCACCCGCCGCAACCCGTCGCCACCGTGCACGAGGATGTACGTGAGCGCCCGGGCGAGGACCAAGGCGTTGCCGTGCCACGAGTGGACTCGGCCGATCGAGTGTTCGGGCGTGGTCCAGCCGTAACGGGAGCTGGCGCCGGCCCCGGCCAGACGGCTCGGGCGTGGTCCCGGGAGAAAGGGCGCCAGGCGCTCGGCTACCGCCACGGGCCCCGCTCCGGGGCCGCCCCCACCGTGCGGGGTGGCGAACGTCTTGTGCAGGTTGAGGTGGACGATGTCGAACCCCATGTCCCCGGGCCGGACGACACCGAGGATGGCGTTCAAGTTGGCGCCGTCGTAGTAGAGCAGTCCCCCGACGTCGTGCACCGCGTCCGCGATGGCGACGATGTCCTCCTCGAACAGGCCGAGGGTGTTCGGGTTGGTGAGCATGATCCCCGCCACGTCGTCGTCGAGCACGGCCCGCAGTGCGCCCACGTCCACGCACCCGCGGGCGTCGCTCGGAACGGTCACGACCGAGAACCCGCCGAGGGTGACCGATGCCGGGTTCGTCCCGTGGGCCGAGTCCGGGATCACGACCTTGTGGCGGGTCTCGCCCTGGGCGGCATGCCAGGCGCGCATGAGCAGAAGCCCGGTGAGCTCCCCGGCCGCGCCCGCGGCGGGCTGCAACGTGGCGGCAGCCATCCCCGTGATCGCGCACAGGGCTTCTTCCAGCGTCACGAGCAATTCCAGCCACCCCTGGATACAGCTGGCCGGGGCGTGCGGGTGGACGTCTGCCAATCCGGGCAGGGCGGCGACGGCGTCGCAGACCTTCGGGTTGTACTTCATCGTGCACGAACCCAACGGATACGCCCCGAGATCGACCGAGAACTGGCGGTGACTGAGCCGCGTGAAGTGCCCGACGAGATCGCGCTCGGACATCTCGGCGACCGGAAGCGGCCCGCGGCGCCGGTGTTCCTCGGGCACGAGTTCCTCGATGGGGACTTCGGGAACATCGGTTGTCCGCAGCTGCCAGGCGCGGCGACCAGGGCGGGACAGCTCGAACATCGTGGGCTCGGGTTCACGGCTCATGAGGGGCGCGCTCGCCGCCCGGCCTCCGCCCACGTTGCCGGCGGTGCTGTCCGAGGCTTCGGGAAGGTCGCTGCTCACCGGACCGCCTTGTCGAAGGCAGCGACGAAGGCGTCGATCTCGGCGCGCGTGCGCCTCTCGGTCACCGCGACCAGAAGCCCGTTCTCACGCCCGCCGACGTAGCTGGGGTCGAGGGGGATGCCGGCCAGGAATCCTTCGTCCGCGAGGCGCTCGACCGCCAGCTCGGACCCGACGGGGAGCGACAACGCAAACTCGCGAACCGTTGCCGCGCGCGCGAGCGGTTCGACGCCGGGCACACCGAGCAGACCCTTGCGACAGTAGGACGCGCCCTGCGCCGAGCGTCGTGCCACTTCGGCCAGGCCCGTCGTTCCGAGCCATCCCAGCTGCACGGCGGCGGTGACCGCCATCAGGGTCTGGTTGGTGCAGACGTTGGAGGTCGCCTTCTCGCGCCTGATGTCTTGCTCGCGCGTTCGTAGGGTCGTGACGTAGGCACGACGCCCGTCCGCGTCCACGGTCTCGCCGACCAGTCGCCCGGGGAGGCGGCGGACGTGTTCCAGTCGGCTGGCGAAGAGGCCCAGGTACGGGCCGCCGAAGCTGAGCGGCATGCCCAGGGCCTGGCCCTCCCCCACCGCCACGTCCGCGCCCCACTCGCCCGGTGTGCGCAGCACCCCTGCGCACACGGGATCGAAGCTGACGACGAGGAGGGCGCCGGTCCGGTCGCAGAGGGCGCGCGCCGCGGCGAGGTCCTCCAGGCAACCGAGATAGTTGGGATACGCGACGACGACGGCGCCGGGCTCCGAGGGGTCGTCGAAGACCGAGGCGGACCAGTCGGTGATCCCGTCGACGAGAGGAACGTCCACGATCCGGTGGCCGGTGCCGGCCGCGAACGTGACGAGCATCTCGCGCCACGAGGGGTGGACGGCGTGCGAGACCCAGACGTCGGAGCGCCCCGTCACCCCCACGGCCATGTTGACGGCCTCGACCAGCGCACTGGCACCGTCGTAGAGCGACGCGTTCGCCACCTCGAGACCGGCGAGCCTGGACACGAGCGTCTGGAACTCGAAAACAGCCTGGAGCACGCCCTGGGCGACCTCGGGCTGATACGGCGTGTAGGAGGTCACGAATTCCGAACGTGAGGCGAGCGCGCGGGTCACAGCCGGGACTTCGTGGTCGTATGCGCCGGCCCCGGCGAAGCAGACCAGGTCGCGTCCGCACGGTCGGTTGGCAGACGCCATGTCCATGACGGCCGCCATGGCGTCGGGCTCGGGGACCCCCGGAGGCAGGTCGAGACCGGCGGCGAGCCGAAGCGCGGCCGGGACCGCGTCGAACAGCTCCTCGAGCGACGACAGCCCGAGGAAAGCGAGCATCGAGGCGATCTCGTCCGACGTGTGGGGGGTGTAATCGGCCACTATTCCGACCCCGCGGCCGGCCTGCCAGCACGCACGAAGGGCAGGCTGACGACCTCTCCCTCAATCGTGCGAGCACGCACTTCGATGACGACGTGGTCGCCCTCGGATACGCCCTTCACCGTGTCGACGAACGCCATCGCGATGCCGCGCTCCAGGACGGGCGAGAAGTTCCCGCTCGTGACCTCGCCGACCGAGTCCCCCTCGGCGAGGACCCTGGCGTGCTCGCGCGGCGGCTGGCGACCCTCGGCGACGAGCCCTACGAGGTGTCGGCGGGGACCGGCGGCGCGCTCGAGCTCGAGCGCCTCGCGGCCCCGGAAACAGCCCTTCGACCAGCCCACGACCCACCCCAGGCCGGCTTGCAGCGGAGTG
>DATGKD010000253.1:0-12662 GCA_035294855.1 Acidimicrobiales bacterium | reverse complement strand
CGGGAGTGCTGAAGGGCGAGGTGAAGGACATCCTCCTCCTCGACGTCACGCCCCTGTCGCTCGGCATCGAGACCAAGGGTGGCGTCATGCACCGCCTGATCGAGCGCAACTCGACGATCCCGACCAAGCGCTCGGAGGTCTTCACCACGGCTGAGGACAACCAACCGTCGGTCGAGGTCCACGTCCTGCAGGGCGAGCGCGAGATGGCCATGTACAACAAGACCCTGGGCAAGTTCCAGCTCGTCGACCTTCCGCCCGCTCCGCGCGGCGTCCCGCAGATCGAGGTGGCTTTCGACATCGACGCCAACGGCATCGTGCACGTGTCCGCCCGGGACACCGCCACGGGCAAGGAGCAGTCGATGACGATCACCGGCCAGTCGTCGCTCGCCAGGGACGACATCGAGCGCATGGTGCGCGACGCCGAGGCGCACGCCGACGACGACCGTCGCCGGCGCGAAGAGGCCGAGACGCGCAACAACGCCGACACGCTCGTGTACCAGACCGAGAAGCTGCTGCGCGAACAGGGCGACAACTTCCAGGGCGACGAGAAGTCCAAGGTCGAGGACGCCCTCAAGTCCCTGAAGGACGCACTCGGCGGCTCGGACACCGACGCCATCAAGTCGGCCACCGAGGCGCTCGTCACCGCCAGCCACGGGTTCACCCAGCGCTTGTACGAGCAGGCGTCCGCGTCGCAGTCGGCCGGCTCGGCTGCGGGCGGCGCGGCCGGGGGTGACAGCTCGGCACCGTCCGACGACGAGGTTGTCGACGCGGAGATCGTCGACGACGAGCCCGGGACGGGGACGTCCGGCGCATGACCCCGACGCCGAAGAACTGGGCGGGCCCGACCCGGCCGGGCCCGTCCGGGCCCGCTGGGTCGGCGCGTCCCGGTGCCGGTTCTGGTTCGGGTTCCGGGGACAGCCCGCAGGCGGACGCGGCGTGGGCGCCGAGCCCGAGTGACGCCGACGTCGCCGAGGGCGAGGTCGCAGAAGGCGAGATCCTCGACGACGACGCCGCCGTCGAGCACGACATCGACGAGCTCCTCGTCACGGCGCGCCGTGAGCGCGACGAGTACCTCGACATGATGCGGCGCGTGCAGGCGGACTTCGAGAACTACAAGAAGCGGATGATCCGCCAGCAGACCGACCACCTGGAGCGCGCCGCCGAAGGTGTCGTCGTGAAGCTGCTGCCGACCCTCGACGCCTTCGACCTGGCGCGTGAGCACCTCGGCGAGGGCGACGACCTGTCGGCCGAGGGCAAGGCGCTGATCCAGGCGTCCGCCCTGCTGGCGGACACGCTCGCCAAAGAAGGCCTCGAGCGCATCGACGACGTCGGCGCGCCGTTCGACCCGACGATGCACGACGCCGTCGACCGGGTGAGCGGCGACGCCGGCGCCGGTGGTGCCGGCGGAGACGGCGGGGGAAGCGAAGACAGCGCGGGTGGTGACGGCGGCGGCGCGGGCGCCGACACCGTTGTCGACGCGGTGCTGCGGACCGGTTACCGGTGGAAGGGCCGGGTGATCCGGCCCGCCATGGTGCGGGTGCGGGGCTGAGCTGCGATGGTCGCCCAGCGCGAGTGGCTGGACAAGGACTACTACGAGGTCCTCGGCGTGTCGTCCACGGCGACGGACAAGGAGATCACGCGCGCCTATCGCAAGCTCGCCAAGCAGTACCACCCGGACGCCAACCCGGGATCCGAGGACCGGTTCAAGGAGATCAGCGCCGCGTACGACGTGCTCGGGGATGCCGCGAAGCGCAAGGAGTACGACGAGATCCGCCGCCTGGGCGCGAGCGGCCTCGGTGGGTTCGGCGGTGGCTTCGGGGGCGGAGGGTTCGGCGGTCCGGGCGGCGGCACGTTCCGCGTCGAGGACCTCGGTGACCTCGGCGACCTGCTCGGCGGGCTGGGGGGCGTGTTCGGCGGCGGCGGCCGCCGCGGCCGTTCCGGTGGGGCGCGCCGGGGCGCGGACATCGAAGCCGACCTGCACCTGTCGTTCGAGGACGCCGTGCGCGGCGTGACCACGGCGGTGCACGTCGTGGGCGAGGCGCGCTGCGAGACCTGCAACGGGAGTGGCGCCGCGCCCGGCACGTCGCCGGTGACGTGCCCCACCTGCCACGGCAGGGGCTCGCTCGACGAACCGCAGGGCCTCTTTTCGTTGAGCCGCGTCTGCCCGCAGTGCGGAGGACGTGGCACCGTGGTGGAGACGCCCTGCCCGACCTGTCGGGGCAGCGGCGTGACGCGCCGGACACGCGAGGTGAAAGTCCGCATCCCGGCCGGGGTGGAGGACGGCCAGCGCATCCGGGTGAAGGGACGGGGAGCCCCCGGGCGCGCCAACGGCCCGGCCGGCGACCTGTACGTGACGGTGCGCGTCGACAAGCACCCGTTGTTCGGGCGGCGGGGGCGCAACCTGACCTTGACGGTGCCCGTGACCTACCCGGAGGCGGCGCTCGGGACGACCGTGACGGTGCCGACCCTCGATGGGCCGGTGACCCTGCGGGTGCCCGCGGGCACGCCGTCGGGCAAGACGTTTCGCGTGAAGGGACGCGGGGTGCCCGCCCAGGGCCGCAACGGCACCGGCGACCTCCTCGTGACGGCCGAGGTGTCGGTGCCCAAGAAGCTCAGCAAGGAACAGAAAGCGGTGGTCGAGGAGCTCGCCCGTCTCTCCGACGAGGAGCCCCGCAGCCACCTGGAGGTGAAGTGAGATGGCCGCGTTCTTGCGAGGGGACGGCTCGACCCGAGCGGTGTACGTGATCTCGGTGGCCGCCGAGCTCGCCGGCGTGCACCCGCAGACGTTGCGCGTCTACGAGCGGCGCGGGCTCGTCGACCCGTCGCGCACCGGTGGTGGCAACCGCCGCTACTCCGAGGACGACATCGACCGGCTCCGCCACATCGGCGACCTCACCGCCGCGGGCCTGAACCTCGAGGGCGTGCGACGCGTGCTCGAGCTCGAGGCCGAGGTGGCCGAGCTCCGGGCCGAGCTCGCCCGGGTGCGTCAAGAGGCGCGCGAGGCGGTCGAGCGCACCCACCGCCACTACCGCCGCGATCTCGTCCCGCTGCGCCAGGCCGTCGTGTTGCGCCCGACGTTCGGCGCCGAGGGCCGGGCCGGTCGCGGGACCCGGAGGTAACCATGCCGCTCGACCCCAACCGCTGGACGCTCAAGACTCAGGAGGCGCTCGCCTCCGCCACCGAGCAGGCGCGCGCCCGGAACAACCCCGAGGTGACGCCCGACCACCTGCTGGCCGCCATGCTCGGCCAGCGCGACGGGCTCGCCATTCCGTTGCTGGCGCGCGCCGGGGTGGAGCCCACCGCGCTCACCAACCGGGTCGCCGACCGGCTGGCCGGGCTGCCCAAGTCGTACGGTGGGCAGGACGTGGGCTTGTCGCGCGAGGCGCGTGACGCGCTCGAGGCGGCGGACACGCTACGGCGTGACATGGGCGACGAGTACCTGTCGGTCGAGCACCTGCTGCTGGCGCTGGCCGACAAGCTGGGCGTGTCGCGCGACCAGCTCCTCGACGCGCTGCGCCACGTGCGCGGCAGCCACCGCGTGACCTCGCAGAACCCCGAGGAGCAGTACCAGGCGCTCGAGCGCTACGGGCGCGACCTCACCGAGCTCGCCCGCCAGGGCAAGCTCGACCCGGTCATCGGGCGCGACGAGGAGATCCGCCGCGTCATCCAGGTGCTGTCGCGCCGGACGAAGAACAACCCCGTGCTCATCGGCGAGCCGGGAGTGGGCAAGACCGCCATCGTCGAAGGCCTCGCCAACCGCATCGTGGAAGGCGACGTCCCGGATTCGCTGCGGGACCGGCGTGTGGTCGCGCTCGACCTGTCGGCCATGGTGGCGGGCGCCAAGTACCGCGGCGAGTTCGAGGAGCGCCTGAAGGCGGTGCTGAAGGAGATCACCGACGCCGAGGGCGAGATCATCTCGTTCGTCGACGAGTTGCACACCATCGTCGGCGCGGGCGGGGCCGAGGGCGCCATGGACGCCGGCAACATGATCAAGCCCATGCTGGCGCGCGGCGAGCTGCGGCTCATCGGGGCCACCACCCTGGACGAGTACCGCAAGCACATCGAAAAGGACGCCGCCCTCGAGCGCCGGTTCGCACCCATCTACGTGGGCCAACCCTCGGTGGACGACACCGTCGCCATCCTGCGCGGGCTGAAGGAGCGCTACGAGGTGCACCACGGGGTACGCATCCAGGACGCCGCGCTCGTGGCCGCCGCCGTGCTGTCGGATCGCTACGTCACGGGCCGCTTCCTGCCCGACAAGGCCATCGACCTGATCGACGAGGCCGCCAGCCGGCTGCGCATCGAGATCGACTCGATGCCGACCGAGATCGACGTGGTCACCCGGCGCATGCGCCAGCTCGAAATCGAGCGCGTGGCCCTCGCCAAGGAGACCGACGCGCCCTCCAAGGAGCGCCTGGGCCGCCTCGACGAGGAGCTCGCCAATCTGAAGGAATCCGCCGACGCCATGACGGCGCGTTGGCAGGCGGAGAAGGACGCCATCACCTCGATCCGGTCCCTCAAGGAGGAGCTCGAGGTGCGCAAGGGCGAGGCCGAGCGCTTCGCGCGCGACGGCGACCTCACGCGCGCCTCGGAGATCCGCTACGGGCAGATCCCCGAGCTGGAGCAGCGCATCGACGCCGCCACCAAGGCCCTGGCCGAGCTGCAGAGCACGGGGGCGATGCTGAAGGAAGAGGTGGACGCCGAGGACGTGGCGGAGGTGGTGGCGCGCTGGACGGGCATTCCCGTCTCGAGGCTGATGGAGGCCGAGCTGGCGAAGCTCGTGCGCATGGAGGACGCGCTGCGCGAGCGGGTCATCGGCCAGGACGACGCTCTGCGGGCGGTGGCGAACGCCATCCGGCGCAGCCGGGCCGGCCTGTCGGACCCCAACCGCCCGATCGGGTCGTTCCTGTTCCTCGGTCCCACCGGTGTCGGCAAGACCGAGCTGGCGCGGGCCCTAGCCGACTTCCTGTTCGACGACGACCGGGCCATGGTCCGCATCGACATGGGCGAGTACCAGGAGAAGCACACCACGTCACGGCTGGTGGGGGCGCCCCCGGGCTACGTCGGCTACGAGGAGGGCGGCCAGCTCACCGAGGCGGTGCGCCGCCGGCCGTACGCGGTGGTGCTGCTCGACGAGATCGAGAAGGCCCACCCTGACGTGTTCAACATCCTCCTGCAGGTGCTGGAGGACGGGCGGTTGACCGACGGCCAGGGCCGCACGGTCGACTTCACCAACGTCGTGCTCATCATGACGTCGAACCTTCCCGGTGACCCGCGCGACTTCTTCAAGCCCGAGTTCTTCAACCGGATCGACGAGATCGTCCGCTTCCGCCATCTCTCCGAGGAGGACATCAGGCGCATCGTGGACATCCAGCTGCACGGCTTGGAGGAGCGCCTGGCCGAACGGCGCCTGTCGCTCGAGGTGACCGACGCGGCGCGCGCCTGGCTGGCGCGCGCGGGCTACGACGCCGACCTCGGGGCGCGGCCGTTGCGCCGGGTGCTGCAGCACGCCGTGGAAGACCCGTTGGCGCTCGCTCTGCTGGAGGGGCGCTATGGGGAGGGCGACACCGTCACCGTCGACACGACTGCCGAAGCAGGGTCCGGCGGCGAGGGCGTCGAGTTGCGCTGACCGGGTGCTGCCCGGGCGCGGGCGCCGCATCCGGCTCCGGGTTCAGCGGGCGCGCACCTGGCCGATCAGCTCGTTGAACGACCGCTCGCCCATCGTCTCCCACATCTGACGTGCCGGCGGCGGCATGTGCTCGAGCATCTGGTCGCGCTGCGCCTGGGTGAAGTTCTCCCGGATGAGCCCCATGATGAGCCAGACCTTGTCGCCCTGGAACCTCGCCATGGCGTGGCCGGGCAGCGCACCCCATTCCTCGACCGTGATGCACGTGGCGCACAGCGGCACGACGTCCGCCTCCTCGAGGTCGAGGTGCGGAATCAGCGTGTCAGCGAGATCGGCGAGGGCGCGGACGAGTCCCGGGGCCTCCGGGTCACCCTTTTCCTCCCACGCGGCGATCTGGTCATCGGCCGCATGCAAGAGGCCGACCACGTCCTCGTGTTGTCGGAGCGCCCGCTCGACCACGCTCTTGTGCTCGGGGACGCGCTCCGCCAACAGGGGGAAGACGAGCTGCTCTTCCCCGTCGTGATGGACGCCGAGGAACGCCATCAGGTTCGCGTAGTAGTTGGCGATCATCGCCCGACGCTCGCTGTTGCCGGCCGCGCTGGCGATCAACTCCGGCGCCATCGCCAGGGAATCACGGAAGACCTTGTGCACCGGCGCCATGTCGGACGTGTCGGCAAGGACGGACGCGGTATCGGTCAAAGTTGCCCCCCTGTGCTCGGTGCCGTGCACGCGCACGTCACCCCTGTCTTGTTCGTGCGGCTGTCTTGGTCGTGTGGCTGTCTTGGTCGATGCCCACGCCACCGGGCATCGGCGGCGAACGATAGCCGCCCACGGGCGGCCGGGGGCGGCCCGCGCCCGGGAGACCGGGCCGGCCGCCGGGGCCTCCTCGGCCGGGGCTCGTGAGACCCCGGGTTACAATGCGTTGTAATCCGCTGCCAGTGACGGAGGAGACGCGCGTGCCCGCAACCGTTGTCGTCGGGACGCAGTGGGGCGACGAGGGCAAGGGCAAGCTCACCGACCTACTCGCAAGGGACATGCACGTGGTCGTCCGCTATCAGGGCGGCCACAACGCCGGGCACACCGTCGTGGTGGACGGGGTGTCGTTCGCTCTGCAACTTGTCCCCAGCGGCGTCCTCTACCCGCACATCACGCCGGTGATCGGCAACGGCGTCGTGGTGGACCCCGGGGTGCTGCTCTCGGAGATGGACACGCTCGCCTCGGCCGGCGTCGACACCAGCCGCCTTGTCGTGAGCGGCAACGCGCACCTCATCATGCCGTACCACACCGAGCTCGACCGGGTGACCGAGCGCTTCCTCGGCAAGAACTCACTCGGGACCACCAAGCGGGGGATCGGGCCTGCGTACGCCGACAAGGCGGCCCGCGTCGGCCTGCGTGTGCAGGACCTGCTCGACGCCAAGATCTTCCGGCAGAAGCTGGACGTCGCGCTCAAGGAGAAGAACGCGGTGCTGGCCAAGGTGTACAACCGGCTGCCGCTCGACGCCGGGGCGATCTGCGACACCTATCTCGGCGAGTACGCGCCACGCATCGAGCCCATGGTCAGCGACACCGTGACGCTCGTGCACGAGGCCATGGCCGACGGGCGCAACGTGCTGCTCGAGGGGGCGCAGGCCACCTTCTTGGACCTGGACCACGGCACGTATCCGTTCGTCACGTCGTCCAACCCGGTGGCTGGTGGCGCGTGCACCGGCTCCGGGGTGGGCCCGCGCGACATCGGCGAGGTGATCGGCATCGCCAAGGCGTACGTGACCCGGGTGGGCGCGGGCCCCTTCCCCACCGAGTGCGAGGGGGAGGTCGGCGACATTCTCGTCGAGCGCGGACACGAGTTCGGCACCAACACCGGCCGCCGCCGGCGCTGCGGCTGGTTCGACACCGTCATGATGCGCCAGGCCGTCCGGCTCAACTCGCTGTCCGAAGTCGCGCTCACCAAGCTCGACGTGCTGGACGGCTTCGACACCGTCAAAGTGTGCGTGGCGTACACGGCCGGTGACGAGCGCTACGAGTACCTCCCCTACCACCAGTCCGTGCTGCACCAGGTGAAGCCGGTGTACGAGGATCTCGAGGGATGGCGTACCGACTTGTCCGGCGCGACCGAACTCGCCGACCTTCCCCCCGCGGCCCGCAAGTACGTGGCGTTCCTGGCGGAGCAGATCGGCGTGCCCATCAAGCTCGTGGGCGTCGGTCCCGGGCGCGAGCAATTCGTCCGGTTCGCAGCGTGAAGGTCTGCGTCGTCGGTTCCGGGGGGCGCGAGCACGCGCTCGCACTGGCGCTCGCCCGGACGGCGCAGGTGGTGGTCACACCGGGCAATCCCGGCATGGCGCGTTCACCGGGTGTCACGGTCACCGACAACCCGCCCGAACAGGTCGACGCCGAGCTGTTCGTCATCGGGCCCGAGCAGCCGCTCGTGGACGGGCTGGCCGACCGCTTGCGCGCCGACCGCAAGCTCGTGTTCGGGCCCGGCGCGGACGGCGCACGGCTCGAAGGGTCCAAGGCGTTCATGAAGGCGGTGCTGACCGAAGCACGAGTGCCCACGGCCCGCTACGGCGTGTTCGACGACGCCGACCCGGCGATCGCGTTCCTGCGCGAGCTGCCCGGGCCGACCTGGGTGGTGAAGACCGACGGGCTCGCCGCCGGCAAGGGCGTCCTGGTCACCGAGGACCGGGCCGAGGCCGAGGCGGACGTCACCGCCAAGCTGTCGGGGGAGCGCTTCGGCGACGCCGGTCGCACCGTCGTCGTGGAGGAGGGCCTCGAGGGACCCGAATGCTCGATCCTGGCGGTCTGCGACGGCAGGCACCCCGTGGCGCTCGCGCCCGCGCAGGACTTCAAGCGCGTCGACGACCACGACGCCGGTCCGAACACCGGGGGCATGGGCGCGTACTCGCCCGTGCCGATCGTCGACGACCGCCTGGTCGACCACGTGCTGGAGGTGGCGGTCGAGCCGGTCCTCGGGACGTTGCGCCGGCGGGGCATCGACTACCGGGGCGTGCTGTACGCCGGGCTCATCCTCACGTCGGACGGGCCCAAGGTGCTCGAGTACAACGTGCGCTTCGGCGACCCCGAGTCCCAGGTGGTGCTGCCCCGGCTGGACGAGGACCTGACGGGACTCCTCGCCGAGGCGGCCTCGGGGCGGCTGCGCACCGATCCGCACGCCATCGCCGACGCGGCGGTGTGCGTCGTCTTGGCGTCGGAGGGCTACCCGGGCTCGCCGCGTACCGGGGACGTCATCACCGGCGTCGACGACGCCGACGAGCTCGAGGGCGTCACCGTCCTGCACGCGGGCACCCGGCTCGACGAGCAGGGCCGATTGCTGACGACAGGCGGCCGCGTGCTGGGCGTCACCGCCACCGGGCCGTCCATCGCCGAGGCCCGCCGCCGCGCCTACGACGGCGTGGCGCGCATCGAGTGGCCGGGCATGCACTTCCGCACCGACATCGCGCAGTCGGCCGCGGTGGCGGCTGCCACAGTGGGCTCGTGATCCCGCGTTACTCGCTCCCGGAGATGGCGGCGCTGTTCACCGACGAGGCGCGCCTCGAGACCTGGCTCGAGGTCGAGGTCCTGGCCGCCGAGGGGTGGGCCGAGGTCGGGGAGCTCTCCACCGAGGTGGCGGCCGCCATCCGGGCGAGGGCGCCCAAGGTGACGTCGGACCTCGTGGCCCAGGTGGCCGAACGCGAGAAGGTCACCGACCACGACGTGGCCGCGTTCGTGGACGTGGTCCAGGGGGCGGTCGGGGCGCCCGAGGGTGCGTTCGTGCACCACGGCCTGACGTCGTCCGACGTGGTGGACACCGCGCTCGGCGCCACCCTCACGCGCGCCTGCGACCTCCTTCTCGACGCGTCGGACGGGCTCGTGTCGGCCTTGAAGGCACGGGCGCGGGAGTTCGCCGGCACGCCCATGGTGGGCCGGACCCACGGCATGCACGCCGAGCCCACGACCTTCGGCGCCAAGCTCGCCCTGTGGTGCCTGCAGGCGGACCGCGACCGTCAACGCCTGCGCGCCGCTCGGGGGCGTGTCGCGGCCGGGAAGCTGTCGGGGGCGGTCGGGACCTACTCCAACATCGACCCCCGGGTGGAGGACCACGTCTGCCGGGCGCTCGGCCTCGAAGCGGTCCCCGCCACCCAGGTGATCGCCCGCGACCGTCACGCTGAGCTGCTGTGGGCGTGCGCCGCGGTGGGGGCGACCGTCGAGATGATGGCCACCGAGGTCCGCCACCTGGCCCGCTCCGAGGTCGGCGAGGTGGAGGAACCGTTCGGCGCAGGGCAGAAGGGCAGCTCGGCGATGCCCCACAAGCGCAACCCCGTGCTCTCCGAACGGCTGTCGGGGTTGGCCCGGGTGTTGCGCGGCTATCTGGGCGCGGGCCTCGAGGACGTGGCGCTGTGGCACGAGCGCGACATCTCGCACAGCTCGGTGGAGCGGGTCGTCCTCCCCGACGCCTGCCTCCTCACCTACTACCTGCTGCGCAAGGCGACGGGCCTGGTGCGCGACCTGGTGGTCCACGCCGAGCGCATGCGGTCGAACCTCGTCGACGGCTCCCTGGGCCTCGTCTTCAGCCAACCCGTGCTGCTCGCTCTGGTTGAATCGGGGATGACCCGTGACGACGCCTACCGGATCGTGCAGCGCGCGTCGCGCCAGGCGTGGATCGAGCGCCGCCCGTTCCGCGAGGTGCTGGCAGAAGACGACGACGTGAAGCTGGACCGGGACAGGCTGGACGCGGCGTTCAGCGTGGACCGTGCCTTGCGCAACGTCCCGAGAGTGGTTCGAGCGGTGGAGGAGGTCGAAGGGTGAGCCTGAGGTTGGTGCACACCGGCAAGGTGCGCGAGCTGTACGACGCCGGGGAGGGGCGGCTCCTCATGGTGGCCTCCGACCGCATTTCGGCGTTCGACGTGGTGCTGGCCGAGCCCATCCCCGACAAGGGCCGGGTCCTCACGGCCATGACGGTGTACTGGCTCGACGCGCTGTCGGACCTCGCCCCCAGCCACCTGATCTCCGCCGATCCCGCCGACCTGCCCGCCGAGGCCGGCGACCTGGGCGGCGGGGTCTCAGCTCTGGCCGGACGGGCCGTCCTCGTCCGACGGGCGGAGATGCTCCCCGTGGAGTGCATCGTGCGCGGCTACCTGGCCGGGTCGGGGTGGAAGGAATACCTGGCGTCGGGCACGCTCCACGGCACGCCGCTGCCGTCCGGCCTCGAGCAGGCGAGCCCGCTCCCCGAGCCGCTGTTCACGCCGTCGACGAAGGCCACCGAGGGCCACGACGAGAACATCTCGTTCGATCAGGCCGTCGGCCTGGTGGGGAAGGACGTCGCCGAGAAGGCACGCAACCTGTGCGTCGAGGCGTACCGGCGGGCGGCGACGGCGGCCGAGCGCAACGGGTTCATCGTGGCCGACACCAAGTTCGAGCTCGGGTTCATCGACGGGGAGCTGGCGCTGTGCGACGAGGTCCTCACCCCCGACTCGTCGCGGTTCTGGCCCGCTGACGAGTGGCGGCCGGGCACCAACCCGCCGTCGTTCGACAAGCAACCCGTGCGCGACTGGTTGGAGGCGACCGACTGGGACAAGAAGCCGCCGCCCCCCCCGCTGCCGGCGGAGGTGGTGGCCGCCACGAGCGAGCGCTACGTCAGCGCGTACGAGCGCATCAGCGGACGCAAGCTCGCCGACTGGTACGGGGCGAAGAAGTGACCGCGGCGTGAAGTACGAGGTGCTCGTGGAGGTGCGGCTGCGGCCGGGCATCGCCGATCCGCAGGGCGCCACCATCGAGCGGGCGCTGCCCGCACTGGGCTTCGACACCGTCGAAGCGGTACGCGTCGGCAAGGCCTTCCGTCTGCGCGTGGACGCGGCCGACGAGGAGAGCGCGCGCCGCCGGGTCGTCGAGATGGCCGACCGCCTCCTCGCCAATCCCGTCATCGAAGAGTCGGCGATCCGGGCGATGACCCCGGTGTCGCCCGGCGACGGCACGTCGGCTGCGCGGGAGGACGCCGACTTCCCGAAGCCGGCGGCACGCTGATGACCGCGCGCATCGGCGTCGTCGTCTTCCCGGGGAGCAACTGCGAGCACGACGTCGTGAAGGCGATCGGCCTCGTGGCGCCCGGGAACGCGCAGGGCGAGTTGGTCTGGCACGGCGCGCGCACGCTGGCCGGCTACGACGCGGTCGTCCTCCCCGGTGGCTTCGCCTACGGCGACTACCTGCGTCCCGGGGCCATCGCCCGCTTCTCCCCGGTCATGGAGGCCGTCGCCAAGTACGCGGCGGACGGCGGACCGGTCGTCGGGATCTGCAACGGGTTCCAGGTGCTGACCGAGGCGGGACTGCTCCCCGGCGCCCTGCAGAAGAACCGCGGGCTGCGGTTCCTGTGCACCACGGTGGACGTGGAGGTGGGCACGACCCGCAGCGCGCTCACCGGTGCCCTCGAACCCGGCACCCGCCTGCGGTTGCCCATCAACCACTTCGAGGGCAACTACACGGCCGATGCCGCCACGATCGCCCGTCTGAGGGACGAGGACAGAGTCGTGCTCCGCTACACGAGCAACCCCAACGGGTCGCTCGACGACATCGCCGGGGTGTGCAACGAGGAGGGCAACGTCGTCGGCCTCATGCCGCACCCCGAGCGCGCCTGTGATGCCATGACCGGCTCCACCGACGGCACCGGTCTCGTGCGGTCGCTGGTGCAGGTCGCCGCCCACGGGCCGCGGCAACCGGTCACACCGTGACGCGTCCGCCGGTGATGGTGAACGTCGACACCGCGCCCCCGCACGCGGGCCCGGGGATATCGGTGTTCAGCTGAACCAGGTGCGAGGAGGCGGTGGACGCGAACGACCCCTTCTTCACAACCGAAGGCGCCCGAAGCGCGCTCGATGGCCGGCGGCCACACCCGCCATCCGGCAGGTCACGCCCCGTCCGCTCCGGTCGCCCGCGTGATGCCGGCGCGCTGGAGCACGGCCGCGCTCACTCCCGATGCGCGCCAGGCGTGGTAACCGATGCCCTTGCGTCTGCTGTAGGACCTGGCCACCTTGACGAATGCCTTTTCGAG
>DATGKD010000252.1:0-9274 GCA_035294855.1 Acidimicrobiales bacterium | reverse complement strand
GTCGACGGTGGGAGCGGTCCCGGGGTCTGGGCAGGCGAGTTCGCCCCGCCGGAAGCCGATCCCGGGACAGGAGTCACGTCCGACACCGCTCGGGCGTGCGCGCCGACGGAACCGACCGATCCGACCGACCCACTCGACGGCGCGGTCGCCGGCCCGGCGGTACCCGGCGCGCCGGGCGTGACGCCCTGCGAGCTCGCCGCGGGCGCAACCGCCCGGGCCCCGCGGGGGACGGCCGGGGAGCCACCGTTCGACGCATCCATCACGCCCAGGGCCGCGGCCGCGGCCACCACCACGACGACGGCCGCGATCCGCTGCCGCGCATTCGAGGGCCGCCTGGTCCTGGGCGGGTAGTGCCAGGGCTGGTCGGCCGGCGCCTCGGGATCCACCGCCTTCTCCGGGCACTGGTCGTCATGGGCGGCCCGTTCGATGAACCGTTGCAGAGCGGCGAGACGGCGCTCGGGCAGCTGGTCAGTGGGGACGAGCAGGCGCAGCGGCTGGCCGTCCACCTTCAGGTCGAGGGAGGTCCGCTCACGCCTGTCACGCGGGCCCGACAGGCGACCGTCGTGGGGTTCGCCGGCCGAGGTCGTCTTGAAACCCTCGACGGAGGACCACAGCCACTTCCGTTCGATGGCCGGCACCGCCATGAGATGGAGCGTCAGGCCGTCGCGGTCGACGAAGAGCTCGAAGACACCCTCGCCCTCGTGGTCGTCGGTCGCCCGGTCATCCAGCAGGTCCTGATCGTCGACGACCACGACGTCGGCCATCCTGAGCTGTGAGCCCCTCTTCAGCTGTGAGCCCGTCCTCAGCTGTGAGCGCAGTGCCACCGGCTGCCTCCCGCGTCGAGGATTTGTATGAGTGCGGGGATGAAACGCAAGGGATCGGGGGATGTTGGCCCCGGCGTTGCGGTATACCGCGTGCGGCCCGGGATATGGGCGGGGGAGGCGCGATTGTGACGGGAAGTTGGGAGCGCCTTGTCGGCTCCGATACGCAGGGGGCGGGGCTGATGACGCACCGTGGTTGCAAGACTGCGCCGAGGAGTGCAAAAAGGGCCTCTGAGCTGGGGTTGACCAACTGTTGTGAGACGCTGGACGGTGCGTTGACGGGGGGATGTCACGGTTTTGCCGGGCGTGGTTACCGCCATGCCTCGAAGCCCCCGACGAGAGAGCCCATCGGACGGCCGGCGAGCCCGGTCGCCCATGGACCAAGTGCCGGTAACCCAGACCCGTTCCGGTGACCACGTGAACAACCGCCTCCGAGATTTCGAAGCAGGGCCCGTGACGAAGCCTCCTCGGCCGACGCAGTTCCGACGCGGTGCGCGCCGCCTGGTCTCCCAGCTCGCAGCCGCTGCCCTCGCGGTGGGAGCCGTGCTCGTCGGCGCGGCAGGCACCGCGGCCGCGGCCGTCCCGACCGCACCGACCGGCCTCACCGCCAATGTGTCGGGCAGCAGCGTCATCCTGAACTGGACCAACGCCGCCGGTTCCCAGGGCGTGCACTCCTACGAGAACGGGGTCAAGCGGTGGGTGGGCGGCTACCCCAGTCCCCCGCCCACGACCTACACGTACACGGGCCTGGCCGCCGGCACCTACACCTTCGCGGTGTCCGACTACAACGGCTCGGGGGAGGGCCCCCAGTCGACCCCGGTGAACGCCACGGTGGGCAGCAGCTCCGCCCCGACCGTGACAGGGGTGTCGCCGACGAGCGGGCCCACGACCGGTGGCACCGGCGTCACGATCAGCGGGACGAACTTCACCGGCGTCACCGCGGTCAAGTTCGGAACGGCGTCGGCGACGGGCGTCGTCGTCAACTCGACGAGCCAGATCTCGGCCACGTCGCCCTCCGGCTCAGGCACGGTGGACGTGACGGTCACCACGGGCTCCGGGACGTCGGCCACGTCGTCCGCCGACCAGTTCACCTACACGACGAGCACCACGCCCACCGTCACCGGCGTCTCCCCGGGGACCGGTCCCACCACGGGCGGCACGGGCGTCACGATCAGCGGCTCGAACTTCACCGGCGTCACCGCGGTCAAGTTCGGGACGGCGTCGGCGACAGGCGTCGTCGTCAACTCGACGAGCCAGATCTCGGCCACGTCGCCCTCCGGCTCCGGCACGGTGGACGTGACGGTCACCACGGGCTCCGGAACGTCGGCCACGTCGTCCGCCGACCAGTTCACGTACACCTCGGGGACCACACCCGCCCCGCGGGTCAGCTACGTCTGCCTGTCGCCCAACACGACCTGCTCGTCCAACGCCTCGGGGTCGACCACCGGCGGGACGAGCGTGATCCTCACCGGCACGAACTTCACGGGCGCCAGCGCAGTCACGTTCGGCTCCGGGAACCCGGCCTCGTTCACCGTCAACAGCGACACCAAGATCACGGTCTCGTCCACGCCCAAGGCGCCGTCGGGGGTGGCGGGAGTGGTCGACGTCCAGGTGACGACGCCCGCGGGCACGAGCCAGGTGCAGGCCCAGGACCACTTCACGTACACGGCCAACGTCGAGGTCAACCCGACGAACGTCATCGTGCCCGCCGACGGCTCGATGCACGAAGGCGTGACGGTCACCGTCACCTCCGGGGGCACGCCCCAGAGCGGCGTGGTCGTCTCGGTCAGCCAGACCGCCGTGGGCGGCGTGACCCCCGGTGGCGCGGCCGGCTGCACGACGGCGAGCAACGGCGTGTGCCTGGCGGTGACGGGCTCGTCGAGCAACCTCGGAAACTCGACGCTCACCGCCTCGACGACGAGCTTCGGCAGCGCGACGGCCACGATCCAGTACAAGGCGCCGGGGACGGCGCCCACCGGGCTCAGCCTGGCGGTCACCAACGGTGACGGGTCGTCCGCACCGGCTGCCGGCGGTGACGCCTACAGCAACGCCGTCCACTACTTCATGGAGTCGTCGTCGGCGCACCCCGGCCAGTTCGAGGACACCGCCTCGGAGTCGGTCATCAACGCCACGCTCGTGAACGGCTCTACGCCACTGACGGCGGGGTACGAGCCCTACGCCATCACCTGGACCGTCCACAACACGGGTTCCGGGGCGCTCAACGTGGCGTCCTTCTCGAACGTGGCCGAAATGGGCTACACGAACGTCATCTGCTCGCTGCCCACGCAGTCCGACCCCCAGGGGTCCCTGCGGTGCACGCCGAGCAGCTACGACCTCGACGACAACCACCACTTCTCGAACCCGGCGCGGCCGGGCACGAACGGCATCGGCTTGGACAACGGCACCATGGCCGCCGCCTGCGCCCCGCCCGGATGCGCCCGCACGATCGCCTCGGGCGGATCGATCACCTACACCACGTACATGATCGGCCAGAACAACGACGCGCTCCTGGTCCTCGACTCCCCCACGGGGGCGCCGGCGTCGGCGACGGTGAGCGCGCAGCTCGCCACTGACCCCTACGGCACCACCGCGTCCCCCGCGGCCGGGTCCTCCATCGGGAGCAGCCAGAGCGCGAACTTCGCCTGGGTGGCGGCGAACGCGGCCGCGTCGGTGACGGGCAGCGTCACCGCGCACGACACGGTCGAGACGACCGACCCGGACTCGCCCCACGACTGGGTGCTCCTGAACGTGTCGGCCACGCCCACGCTCACCCAGTTCGGCCAGACGTCGTCCCAGACGTTCACCGCCAACGGGTCGAGCGTCACCGAGGCGACGTTCGAGGCCGACCTGGCCTCTGCCACCTCGGCCAGTCTCAGCGTCACCAACTACGGCCTCGCCAACCAGGCCAACGCGCTCACCGGGACCGGGTTCGGGAGCGCGCCGATGGTCACCGCCGGCGCCACGGCCACGTACGTGGCGGGCGGCTCGGCGGTCACGGCGGACTCGGGCGTCACGGTGACCGACAGCGAGTCGGCGAACCTGACGGGCGCGACCGTGTCGATCACCTCCGGGTTCCTCACCGGTGACACCCTCAACTTCACCAACCAGAACGGCATCGCCGGCTCCTACAACGGGGCGACCGGCGTCCTCACCCTGTCGGGAACGGCCAGCGTGGCCAACTACCAGACGGCGCTGGCCAGCATCACCTTCTCGAGCTCGGCCGGCGACCCCACCAACGCCGGCGCCGACCCGACGAGGACGGTCTCGTGGCAGGTCGCCGACTCGATCGCTCCGTCCAACACCGCCACGAGCACCGTCGACGTCTACGCCGTGCCCGCGGTGACCTCGGTGAGCCCGGGCTCCGGGCCGGCGGGCGGCGGGACCTCGGTCACGGTCACGGGCAGCGGGTTCACGGGGGCGACGAGCGTCAAGTTCGGATCGGCCTCGGCGTCGACCTTCACGGTGAACAACGACGGCAAGATCACGGTGACGTCGCCGGCCGGGACGGCCGGCACCACGGTGCACATCACCGTCACCGGCCCGGGCGGCACCTCCACGACGTCGACCGCCGACCAGTTCACGTACACGAGCGCCCCGGTCGTGACGGCCGGGGCCACGGCCACGTACGTGGCGGGCGGCTCGGCGGTCACGGCGGACTCGGGCGTCACGGTGACCGACGGCGAGTCGGCGAACCTGACGGGCGCGACGGTGTCGATCACCTCCGTGTTCCTCTCCGGTGACAACCTCGGCTTCACCAACCAGAACGGCATCACCGGCTCCTACAACGGGGCGACCGGCGTGCTCACCCTGTCGGGGACGGCCAGCGTGGCCAACTACCAGGCCGCGCTGGCCAGCATCACCTTCTCGAGCTCGGCCGGCGACCCCACCAACGCCGGCGGCGACCCGACGAGGACGGTCTCGTGGCAGGTCGCCGACTCGATCGCTCCGTCCAACACCGCCACGAGCACCGTCGACGTCTACGCCATGCCCGCGGTGACCTCGGTCAGCCCGACGTCGGGGACCGCGGCCGGTGGCACCACCGTCACCGTCAACGGCAGCGGCTTCACGGGTGCCACCGGGGTCAAGTTCGGCTCCACCTCGGCCACGTCGTTCACGGTCAACAACGACGGCAAGATCACGGTGACGTCACCGGCCGGCACCGCCGGCACCACGGTGCACATCACGGTCACCGGCCCCGGTGGCACCTCGTCGACGTCGACCTCGGACCAGTTCACCTACACGAGCGCCCCGGTCGTGACGGCCGGGGCCACGGCCACCTACGTGGCGGGTGGCGCGGCGTCGACGCTCGACCCGGGCATCACGGTGACCGACGCCGAGCTGCCCACCCTGACGGGCGCGACGGTGTCGATCACCTCCGGGTTTTTCGCCGGTGACACCCTCAACTTCACCAACCAGAACGGCATCACCGGCTCCTACAACGGGGCGACCGGCGTGCTCACCCTGTCGGGGCTGTCGAGTGTGGCCAACTACCAGACCGCCTTGGCGAGCGTCACCTTCTCGAGCTCGGCGGGCGACCCCACCAACGCCGGCGCTGACCAGGCGCGGACGATCTCCTGGCAGGTGACGGACACTCTCATGAGCTCCAACACCGCCACCAGCACCGTCCACGTCTACGCCGTCCCGGCGGTGGCCTCGGTCAGCCCGACCTCAGGGCCGGCAAGCGGGGGGACCCCGGTCACCATCACCGGCAGCGGCTTCACCGGGGCGACGGGCGTCACCTTCGGGACCACGGCGGCCACCGCGTTCACGGTGAACAACGACGGCAAGATCACGGCGACGGCCCCGCCCGGCACGGCCGGCACCACGGTGCACATCACGGTCACCGGCCCGGGCGGCACCTCGTCGACGTCGACCTCGGACCAGTTCACCTACAGCGCCAGCTCGACCAGGCCGTCGGTCACCGGGATCAGCCCCGCCACCGGCCCGATCGGCGGGGGGACCACGGTCATCATCACCGGCAGCGGGTTCACCGGGGCGACGGGCGTCTCGTTCGGGACCACGGCGGCCACCAGCTTCACCGTGAACAGCGACACCCAGATCACCGTCACCTCCCCGCCGGGGACGGGGACGGCCGACGTCACGGTGACCACGGGGGGCGGCACGAGCGCAACGTCGACGGCGGACAAGTTCACCTGGTCGGGCGGGGCCCCGGCAGCGCCCACGAACTTGAAGGCGACCGTCAGCGGGACGACCGTCACGTTCACGTGGACCAACGCGCCCGGGTCGAGCGGCGTGAAGTACTCGACAAACGGCGGCAGCTACAAGTGGGTGGGCGGCTACCCGAACCCGCCGCCCACGACTTTCACGCTGACCGGCGTGGCCCCGGGCACCTACACGTACGGGTTCGCCGATTACAACGCCGGAGGCGTCCTCGGCCCCGCCGCCACGATCACCGTCACCGTCGCCTGAACCACCAGGCCCGGGCCACCAGCCGGGAGGCCCCTCAGCCGGGCACGGCGGGTAACGCCGACGACGAACGCCTCGTCGTGGGGGACGCCGGAGCGGGCGCAGGCCGGGACCGCCGGGGAATCTCGGCGAGACCGAGCACCACGGCGGTCACCGCGCCCGCGGCGAACACCGCGGCGGCCCCCCACGACGGCTGATGGCCGCCGAGCGGGTTCACCCACCACCGCATGACGGCGATCCAGGCCACCGACCGGTACGGCACGCGGCGAGCGGCGACGTCGAGGGTGACCAGGAGCACACTCACGGCGAGAAGGTAGTAACTCGTGTTCACCACCTCGAACACGAGCCGGGCACCGAGGCACGCCACCGCGAGCCCCAGGAGCGGCACCGGCTCGAGCAGCCGCTCACGGGCCCGCCACCACGCCCCCGCCGCCAGGACGAGCGCCAGGACGACCGGCCCGTCGCGCGCCACGGCCAGCTTGGTGAACTCGTCCCACGACGTCATGCCGACGACGGTGCTCGTGATCTCGCTCGAGCTGAAGTGCGCCACGGCGACGAGGCTGTGGTACGTGGCGGCCGGCGCCACCACGGCGAACGGCAGGATCGCGACCGCGGCCACACCGACGGCGGACCCCGCCAGCCGGGCCCGGGCTCGCCAGCCGGGCGCGGCGGCGAGCGCGGCCACCAGGGCGAGCAGCGCGAACTGCTTGCACACGAAGGCCACGCCGAACACCGCGCCGGCCGCCGCCCACCTCCTGCGCAGCCCGAGCGCCACGCCGCCCAGGAGCAGCCCGACGCACACCAGGTCCTGGGGGTGGAAGGCCTCGACGAGGCCGTCGCTGGCGGCGGGCACCGCCACGAGGCCGCCCACCAGCGCGACCTCCCCCAGCCCGCGGCCCGCCCCCGCGGCGCGCAGGAGTTGCACCGCCCCGAAGGCGAGCAACGCCCAGGCGAGGAGGCCCAGCACCCCCTGCGACCGGTACCAGGGCGGCTTGGGCGGCGCGTCGAAGACGTTCGGTCCCGAGCACGGCGGCCAGACGTCGCGCACGATCTTCAGCTGGGGCAACGCGGGCGAGTCGGTGCACCAGGTACCCGAACCGACGACCGGGCCCAGCGCGGCGACAAACGGTGACGCCAGCAGCGGGTAGCCGAGCGGCTGCGGCAGGTAGTTGACGACGGCCGCCTCGCGCCAGTGCCCGTGCGCAACGGCGGTCGTGGGACGGGTGAGGGCGACGGCGTCGGCAAACCCCGGACCGCCCCGCACCGCCATGACGCCGACGAAGCCCGCGAACGCCACCAGGTAGCAGGCCCAGCGAACGCGGGCGGGCAGGCCTCGCGTGGCCCACGCGCGCTCCGCGTGCTCCCCCTGTGGCGGCGTGCGAACGCGTGGAACGATATCGGGCTGTGCACCTGCTTCCCGGACATCGAGAGCTCGGGCCGGGCCCCCGGTGACGAACCCGGCAGAGGTCGACGTCGTCGTCGTGGGCGCGGGGTTCGCGGGCCTGGCCGCGGCCCGCGACCTCGTGGCCGCCGGGAAGACGGTGGCCGTCGTCGAAGCGCGCGACCGGGTGGGCGGCCGCGTCGTGAACCACGTCCTCGGTGACGGCCAGGTGCTGGAGATGGGCGGCCAGTGGGTCGGGCCGACCCAGGACCGGGTGCTGTCGCTCGCCAAGGACACCGCCGTCGAGACCTTCCCGACGTACGACGACGGGCGGAAGGTCCTCCACTTCAACGGCAAGCGCGGCACCTACAAGGGCACGATCCCCCGCCTCAACCCGCTCGTGCTCGCCGAGGTGGGCCGGGTCCAGGCGCGCCTCGAGTCGCTCGCCCGGAAGGTGCCGCTCGACGCGCCGTGGACCGCGCCGAAAGCCGACACCTGGGACGCCCAGACCTTCGAGACCTGGCTCCGTCGCAATACTCCGAGCTCCTCGGCGCGGACGCTGTTGTCGCTCGGGGTCGAAGCCGTGTTCGCCTGCGAGCCGGGGGACATCTCGCTGCTCCACGTCCTCTTCTACGCGCACTCGGCGGGGTCGTTCCAGCGCACCATCGACACCACCGGCGGCGCCCAGCAGGACCGCTTCGTGGGCGGGTCAGCGCTGGTGTGCGAGCGCGCCGCCCAAGCGCTCGGCAGCGACGCGCTCTTCTTGTCCTCGCCGGTGCGCCGGATCGAGGTGAGGGGGGAGCGCGCCGTGGTGGAGACGGCGGTGGCAACGGGCGGCCGCGACTCCGGCGGCGGCGGCTCCGGCGGCCGCACCTTCAGCGCACGCCGTGTCATCGTGAGCACCCCCCCGCTGCTCGCCGGGCGCATCGAGTACGACCCGCCGCTGCCGGCGTGGCGCACCCAGCTCACCCAGCGCACGCCGATGGGCTCGGTGATCAAATGCCAGGTCGTCTACGACGAGCCGTTCTGGCGGGGAGAAGGGCTGGCGGGGCAGGCGACCGGGGACGGCGAGGGCGCCCGGATCGTCTTCGACAACACGCCCCCGTCGGGGGCGCCGGGGGTGCTGCTCGGCTTCCTGGAGGGCGACGAGGCGCGCCGGCTCGGCCGCGTCGACCTGGCCACCCGCCGGCAGGCGGTGGTGGACGCTATGGCGCGGTACTTCGGGCCGCGGGCCGCCCAGCCGCAGGACTACATCGAGCTCGACTGGCAACGCGAACCGTGGACCGGCGGCTGCTACGGCACCCTCTTCGGCCCGAACGTGTGGACGCGCTACGGGCCCGCGCTGCGGGAGCCGGTGGGGCCCATCCACTGGGCCGGCACCGAGACGGCGACGATGTGGTCGGGGTACATGGACGGGGCGGTCCAGTCCGGTCAGCGCGCCGCCGCGGAGGTGCTCGCCGCGCTCGGGTGACCGGCGGCGAGGGTGCTCGCCGCGCCCAGCTGAGGTAGACCGACGTGCTGCACTCACCGAAGGAGGTCGCGCATGAGCCCCACCCCCAATGCCGCTGACGCCGGAACGATCGACGTGGGCGGCGACCTCACCGTCAACCGGCTGGGCTTCGGCGCCATGCGGATCACCGGGTCC
>DATGKD010000251.1:0-9149 GCA_035294855.1 Acidimicrobiales bacterium | reverse complement strand
CGAACGGGTCTTCGTGAACCGCTCTTCCTCGTCGGAGTGGGACAGGAGCCCGAGCGCCTGCTTGCGCTTCACGATGGACAGGACCTCGAGCTTGCGCCCCTTGCCGACCAGCCACGCCACGGTGGCGTGCCCGGACTCGTGGGTGGCGATCGTGCGCCGCTCGGCCTCGGCGTATTCGACGGGCTGGGCGAGGCCGATCTCCTCGGTCATCTTGGCGTGCTGGACGTCGGTCCACGACAGCCGATCCGCGTCCCGTCGCAGCGCCCACACGAGCGCCTCGTCGAGCAGGTGCTCCAGCATGACCGGCGAGTACCCGAAGGTCATGGACGCGAGGGTGTCGCGCTTGGCCGGGTCGTCGAGCTCCGGCTCGTGCGCCTTCTTGTCGAGGTAGTAGTCGATGATGTCGCGGCGTCCCGAGCGAGACGGCAGGTCGAAGTAGATCGAGCGGTCGAAACGCCCCGGGCGCACGAGGGCCGGGTCCAGGTCAGCGACCCGGTTGGTGGCCCCGATCACGAGGATGTTGGCAGGCGCCGCCGTCGGCTTGTGGAACTGGTGCTCGGACGGCAGCCACGTGTTCACCAGGTCGACGAAGAACCCGGCCAACCGGACCTTGAACGGCGGCTGGTCGAAGGATTGCAGCTGGATGAGCAGCTCGTTGACGACGCCGGCGATCCCGTCGTGGTGGCGGCCCACGCCCATACCTCCGCGCGCCCCCCCGATGGCGTCGATCTCCTCGATGAAGCCGATGGCGCCTCCCTCACGCCGGGCGTACTTGCGCAGCGTCCGGAAGAACGAGCGGATCTTGCGGTTCGTCTGGCCGTAGAACATCGACTGGAACGCCGACGAGGACACGAACAGGAACGGGACCCCGGCCTCGCGCGCCATGACCTTGGCCATGTAGGTCTTTCCCGTCCCGGGCGGACCCTCGAAGAGGATGGCCCGGCGCGCCGAACCCCCCATGTGCTCGGCGAAGGTGCGGTGGGCGAGGAACAGGTTGAGGGTCTTGACGACCTCCTCGACGACGACCTTGGCGCCGCGCACATCGTCGAGGCCGACGTCGATCTCGTTCGGGCGGTAGAGGATGTGGGGCGAGCGCCCGGCACCGATCAAGGGGAGCACCAGGACCACGCACAGCAGGAGGATGAGGATCATCCCCGGCAGGTAAGGGGCCAGGCCCTGCGGCACGTGAGGAAGGTCGAAGGGTCCGCGGTGCAGGACGAAGGCGCGGATCTCGAGCCAGATAGCGATCGGGGCGAGCACCAGCACGGCCACGCGGAGGCGAGCTTGGCGGACGCGCTCGCGGGCCTTGCCCACGTCGGCCCGGCGGGCGCCGATCACCCCGGGGCGGCCGAGGGAGCGGAGGCCCGCATCGGGCTCGACCGCCGCGGCCGTCCCCCGCTTGTGCGGGTGCGGACGTTCCTCGGCTGACTTGGTCATCCCCGTGCCTTCGTTCCGTATAACCCCAGACCCACCGTCGGCCGCCATCGCCGTGGGTGGGCTCGGCTACCCCGCTCCTCGGGGCAGACCCTCACTCTCCGCGTCCGTTCTAACTCTCAGCCCAACCAGGAATCAACTCCGCGCCAATAAACCCTCGGGCCCCAAGGGTCACATGGGGCCCGAATCGTGCTTGCGAGCGATCAGGCGCTCACGCCTCGTGACCAGTGCCGTCAATGTACGGGCCAGCGTTCGCCGGCTGTCGTCCGGGTCCACGACCTCGTCCACGAAGCCGCGCTCGGCGGCCACCCACGGGGTGAGGAGCTCGGCGGCGTAGTCCTCCTCCATCTCCTTGCGTTCGTCGGGTGCGGCGGTGCGTCCCAGGATCTGCACCGCGCCCTGCGCCCCCATGACGGCGATCTCTGCGCTGGGCCAGGCGAGACATACGTCGTTTCCCATTCCCTTGGAGTCCATGACGATGTATGCCCCGCCGTAGGCCTTTCGCATCACCAGGCACACCCGCGGCACGCTCGCTTCTGCGTAGGCGAAAGCGAGCTCCGCCCCGTGCCGGATCATCCCCCGCCACTCGAGGTCCTTCCCCGGGAGGAAGCCGGGCGTGTCCACGAGCGTGACGATCGGGAGGTTGAACGCATCGCAGAACCGCACGAAGCGGGCCGCCTTCTGCGACGCCTGGATGTCGAGCGTTCCCGCCAGGGCGCGGGGCTGGTTGGCAACCACGCCCACAGGCATCCCGGCGACGCTGGCGAGCGCCGTCACGAGCTGGGGCGCCCAGCCGGCACGCAGTTCGAGCATGTCGCCGTCGTCGGCCAGCACGGCGATGACGTCCCGGACGTCATAGGAGGCCGATGCGGCGGCGGGGATGAGGTCGCGCAGCTGTGGCGTCGGACGGCCGGCCGGGTCGTCGGTGTCCAGGTGGGGAGGCTCGGCGTCGGCGTGGTCGGGCAGATACCGCAGGACGTTCCCGAGGAGTTCGGGAACGTCTTCTGCGGTCGGGGCCACGAGCGCGCAGAGACCGCTCGCGGTGGCGTGCCTGGTCGTGCCGCCGAGCTCGCGCAGCCCGACCCGCACCCCGGTGAACGCTTCCACGGCGTCGGGCCCGGACACGTACGCGAAGGCGTCGGGTGTCATCACCGCGACGTCCGCCAGGCCGAGCAGCAGGGCGGGCCCGGAGATGGCCGCCCCGGTGACGCCCGCGAGCACCGGGACCGACCCCGAGCACGCGGCCAGAGCGGCGGCGGCGCGACCCCAGCCGTGCAAGGCCTCGATCCCCTCGGCGACCTCCGAGCCCGACGACGACAGGATGACGACCAGCGGCAGGCGCTCGTGGAGCGCGGTGTGGGCTGCGGCGGCGATCGTTTCGCCGTCGGCGCGCGTGAGCGCACCCCGGTGGTAGTCGGACACCGAGCGCACCGAGATCACCGGCCGCCCGTCCCACTGCTCGAGGGAGGCGGCCACCGAGCCCGGGACGTGGACGCGGATCGTCACCTCGGCCGACGCGACCATGGAGTGCTGGGCACCGGCAGTCATGGTACGAGATGCGCTCGAGGCGCTGAAAGGGGTACGCCCGGTGTCACGCCGGTCGGCGCGCACGGTGTCATGCTGGCGCCGGCGGGAGCGCTGTACTGCAGCCCACCGGGCGATCTGTGAGCCGGCAACCGGAAAGGAGGCCCATCGGCGATGCGTGCGTGCGTCCTGCGCAACGGAGCCCTCGTCGTGGACGAGGTCGAGGATCCCCGACCGGCCCTGGGCCAAGCGCTCGTGCGCATCCTGGCGTGCGGCATCTGTGGGTCTGATCTCCACTTCGTCCGTCACGCCCGCCAGTTCGTGACGATGACCGACGAGCTCCGTCCTTCGATGGGTGAGCAGGCGATGGCCATGGCTTCCATCGATCTCGGCCGCGACATCGTGCTGGGCCACGAATTCTGCGGCGAGGTCCTGGAGCTCGGCCCCGACACGACGGGACCGAAGCCGGGCACCCGCGTCGTGTCGGTACCGGCTCTCATCGCCGCCGATGGCGTGCACCAGCTGGCGTACAACAACGCGTACCCGGGCGGCTACGCGCAGGAGATGCTGCTCTCGGCGCCGCTGGTCCTCGAGGTCCCGAATGGGCTCGACAGCCGGACGGCGGCGTTGACCGAGCCGGTCGCCGTCGGCGTCCATGCGGTGGCGCGTTCGGGGGCGACGCCAGGCGATGCCGCACTGGTCGTGGGCTGCGGGCCCGTCGGCCTGGCCGTCATCGGCGCGCTGCGCATGAGCGGGATCGAGACCATCGTGGCTTCCGACTTCTCGCCGGCCCGACGGGACATGGCGGCCGCCATGGGGGCGTCGGAGGTGGTCGACCCGGCGGCGGAAAGCGTCGTCGATGCCTGGCGCCGAGTGGACGGCCGGAGGCCGCTCGTCGCCTTCGAAGCTGTCGGTGTGCCCGGCATGCTCCAGCAGCTGTTCCGCGACCTGCCGCCCGCCACGCGCGTGACGGTCGTGGGCGTGTGCATGGAGCCCGACCGGGTCCAGCCCTTCTACGCCATCGCCAAGGAGCTCTCACTGCACTTCGCTCTGGCCTACGGGACGCACGAATTCGCGGACGCGCTGCGGGCCCTCGCCGAAGGCGCCATCGACGCGTCCGCCATGGTCACGGGGTCGGTCGACCTCGACGGCGTCCCCGGGGCTTTCGAGGCGCTCGACCGGCCGGACGAGCACGTCAAGATCCTCGTGGAGCCGGCTCTGAGGTGACCGGGCCCCCGCGCCGGCGCGGCTGGGCGCGGGCCTGGCCCTGGTTGCGATACGCGGTCGGTCTCGCCTTGGCGGGCTTCGCGGCGTGGGCGCTCGCGGGACGAACGGGCGAGCTCTCCGGAGCCTCGACCTACCTGGCGCACATCCGGTGGTGGTGGCTCGCGTTGGCGGTCGTGGCCGAGGCGGGATCGCTCACGTCGTTCGCCATCGTCCAGCGGCGTCTGCTCCAGGCCGGCCGCGTCAATGCCTCGACACTGCGGCTCACCGGGGTCACGGTGGCGGCGACCGCCATCGCCAACTCCATGCCGGCGGGGGCGGTGGTGTCCTCGGTGTTCGCGTTCCGCCAGTACCGGCACCAAGGGGCGGACGAAGCGCTCGCCTGGTGGACCTTGGTGGCGGTCTTCGTGTCCGCATCGGTGACGCTCGCGCTGGTGGCGGCGGTCGGGGTCGCCATCGCCGGCGCCGAAGGTGCCGGTCTCGACCTCGTGGGTGTGACCGTCGGCGTCCTCATCGGCGCGCTTGTCATGGGGGCCGTGTTCCTCCAGCGCCGCGCGCTCGTGTGGGTCGTCTCGGCGGTCGTGCGCGTCACCCGCCGCCTCGTGGGCTGGCCCCGAGGGGAGCTCGGCGTCCACATCGATACGGTGATCAGCCGCCTGACCGCCGTGACGCTGACCGTGCACCAGGCGCTCTCCACCGTCTTCTGGGGGGTGGCCAACTGGATCCTCGACTGCAGCTGCCTGGCCCTGTCGTTCATGGCGGTCGGCGTCGGCGTTCCGTGGAAGGGGCTGCTCCTCGCGTACGGCGCGGGTCAGCTGGCCGCCAACCTGCCGATCACGCCCGGCGGGTTGGGTGTGGTCGAGGGCAGCCTCACCATCGCGCTCGTGGCCTTCGGCGGGGCGGAGACGTCCACAGTCGCCGCCGTGCTGCTCTACCGGATCCTCAGCTTCTGGGCGGAGCTGCCCGTGGGGTGGACCACCTGGGCGCTCATGACCTGGATGGCCAAGCGCCCCCTCGTCGAGCCGGCCACCGCGACGCCCGCCGCGATCGGGGAACCGGTGGCGTCATGATGCCGTCGATGCGCAGGACCGCGTGTGCGGCGCTGGTGGCCGTGTCCATCGGCGCCGGCACACTCGCGGGGTGTACCTCGGCGCGCAACACCCTGGGCACGAACTCGAGCGTGTGCTACCGGGCACTCGCCGTCGCCGAGGACGCCGTGCACAGCAAGGGTCAGTTCGCCGGCGTCCGGCTGCTGGCACTGTCCTCGTTGTCGCGCACGTCGCGGGTGCGCGCCGTTCTCACGTCCCGCGCGGGCGGGTCACTGCAAAGCGTCTGCCTCGTTTCGTACCGGGGGGAGTTCCGCCTCGACCAGGTGCAGCGTCCGGCGGGCCTGCCACCCTCAGGTGGGGTCGGGCACTTCGCCATCGTGGCGGTGTCGGTGCCCCGGAACGTGCTGCTCGCCACGGTCTTGCTCGAACGCGAACCGGTGCGGTTCCGGCACTACGAATTCGGCCACTTCCACTAACGGCTGCGGTCCCGCTCGTGGGTGCCGCGCGCCGCGCGTCGCTCGGCTCGTTCCGCCCGTTCGAGCTCACGTTCGACCACTGCCCACGTGAGGGGCTCGGTGTCCGCGGCCGTCTGATCGGCGCGCTGGGCGCGCGCCAACGCCGCATACGCCGCGCCCCACAGGACCGGAAGGGTGGCCACCTTGGCGACCACGCCCGCCACCTGTTGGTCGACGACCGGGGACAACCCGATGGCCCGGTGCACATGGAGGAACGCGCTGTAGAGGGGACGGTGGGCGAAGACATAGACGATGGCGGGGAAGGTCGGGACGACGGACTGCACGAACAGGTAGGCGGCGATACCGACGGACGTCGTGTGGTGGCCGCCCGGGATGTGACGCATGGCCGGTGCCCACAGCACGAAGCCACCGAGCAACAGCGTGAGGTCGGTGAGCCCGCGCCATGCTGCCGACGAGGACTGTGCCGCGACCGCGGGCCCGAGCAATGTGCCGATCGCCACCACGGTGAAGACGACCACGGCCGGCATCGGACGCGTCAGCACGCGCACGAGCGCGTCGACCGGTGCGGGCCGCGTGACGGCCGCGAGAAGCGAGACGGGAACGGCCAACAGCAGGAGAGGTGCGGCCGCCAACGTGAGGAGAAGCCGCTGGATGACGAGCGCGGTGAGCGACCATCGGGCCGCAAGGTCGGCAACTGGCCAGGTGAGGGCCAGGATCAGGGCCACGAGGGCCGCACCCAGCACCATCATTTGGCGGCGCGTCGGAAGGGCTCCCGGACCCCGGTGGCGCGCCAGGGTTCGGACGACGATGCCGTAGGCCAGTGCGGCCCCGCCGATCGCCGCCCACGCCCCGAGGTGCAGGTGGTAGCCCCATGGGCTTCCGGATGCGGCGGGCCCGTGACGGTGCGCGCTCGCGATGAACGGACCGATCGACGGGCTCATGCGCGCCGCGCCGGGGACGGTTGGGTGTCGGCTGACCTGTCGTCGGACCAGGGGCAGCGGCGACGTCCGCCCCGCGTACGCTGTCGCCCGTGGTCGACCGGCTCGAACGGCTCACGGACCTCGTCTTGGTGCTCTTGCGCGACAACCGCCCCAAGTCGCTGCGCGAGATCGCGTCCGAGGTGCCGGGTTACCCCAAGCGAGAGGGAGAAGCGCGCCGTCAGGCCTTCGAGCGCGACAAGCGCACGTTGCGCGACGGCGGCATCGTCGTGACAGCGGTACCCATCGACGGTCCCGAGCAGATGGGCTACGTCATCCGGCCGCAGGACTACTTCCTGCCCGACCTGGAGTTGACGCCGGACGAGCAAACGGCCCTCAACCTCGCCGTCGCCGGCGTGCACCTCGGCGAGCCTAGTGGGAGGGACGCCTTGTGGCGCCTGGGCCTTCCCGCGGCGGCGCGGGTGCAACCGGTGGCCGAGCTTCCTTCCCTTCCCGCCCTGCCGGTGCTGCACCAGGCGCTCCGATCGCGCGCGGTGGTCGCCTTCGATTACCGGGGCGAAGCGCGTCGCGTCGCTCCCGCCCAGATGCGCTTCCGCGGCGGATGGTGGTACCTCGTCGGCTACGACCTCGTTCGAGAGGCACCACGCACGTTCCGCGTCGACCGGATCGACGGCTCGGTGTCGACCGACGAGCCCGGGACCGCGGAGCTTCCACCCGGTTTCGATCCCGAAACCGCGTTGCCCGACTCCCCCTGGCAGATGGGAGACGGCGCGCCGGTCACCGCCTGCGTGCGTGTGGACGCCACCCTGGCGCCCCTGGTGGTGGACGAGCTCGGCGAGCAGGCGGTCGCCAAACGGGAAGACGACGGCTCGCTGGACCTCGAACTCGAAGTCACGAACACCGCGGCGCTCCGGTCGTGGATCCTGGAGCTCGGCGACCACGCCGAGGTTCTCGGGCCGGATGAGCTGCGCGCCGACATGGTGCGGTGGCTCGAATCCGTCGCCTCGCCGCAGGACGCGGGGGGTCGGACGTGAGTGCCACCCGGGGCGACGCGGGATCGAGGTTGCTGCGCCTTCTCGCCGTCCTCACGTGGTTGGCTCGTCGAGGCAGGGCGCCGACAGCGGAGCTGTCGGAGCGGTTCGGCCTCTCTCCCGATGAGTTGATCGCCGACCTCGAGCTGGCGGCGTGTTGCGGTCTCCCTCCGTACTCTCCCGACCAGTTGATGGAGATCGTGGTGGACGATCAAGAAGTGATCGCCCATCTCGGTTCGGAGCTGGCGCGGCCGCGCCGACTCACGGCGGCCGAGGGATTCGGCCTGGCAGCGTCGGCGCGTGCCATCAGCGCGGTGCACGGCGCCGATCCCGACGGGAACCTTCGGAGCGCTCTCGACAAGCTGGAGGCGGTCCTGGGCGAGCGGGGTGTGTTGCGCATCGACCTCGACGAGCCCGCCCACCTCGCCGTCATCCAGGACGCCGCTCGCCGAGGGCGTCAACTCGAACTCCGGTATTGGTCGGCGTCGAGCGACGAGGAGACACAACGAGTCGTCGACCCGATGGCGGTCGTGTCGATCGAAGGTCGCTGGTACCTGGACGGGTACTGCCACCGGGCCGGGAGTATGCGGCGCTTCCGCGTCGACCGCGTGTCGTCGGTCAAGGAGACCGGTCGAAACACGAGCGAGGCGGCTCCGCAACGGCAGGAAACGCCCGAGAGCCCTATCGGCATCACCGCCCGACGGGACGAAGGATCTGGCGACCCAGGGGCGTTCGTTCCCGGTCCCGAGACCGTCGTCGCAAAGCTCCTCGTCGATCCCGAGTCGGCGTGGATCGTGGAAGCGGTGCCGACCCTGGGCTCGGTCAGCCGGCGCGACGGACGCATCGAGGTGGCGCTGCCGGTCGCGAGCAGCGTGTGGTTGGCTCGGCTCCTCCTGCGGCTCGGTCCCCACGCCCAGGTGCTCGAACCTCGCGAATTGGCCGACGTGGGGCGCGATGCCGCCCGACAGCTGTTGGCCCGCTACGAGCCGGCCAGACGAGGGGGACCGAGGGCCGCGGTCTCCCGGGAGAGCTGACCGGATCCCGAGCAAAAGTCCAGGTCGGCGCAGCGGGTGCCCGGGCCGTTGGTCCTGCACACCCGGTTTGACCTGGATATTCGCCCTTCAGGGGCAGGGCGGCGAGGTCGATACCCCTGATGGCACAGCGCGCCCTTCCGGGGGACGCGTGCGGGGATCGGTTCGCCGAGAGTGGAGCGCGAGTTGTCGAGGCACGAGCTGTTCGAAGAGCGTCCACCGCGCGCAGGCTCGCGGCCGGCAGCGCGACGACGACGGCTTCGGGTGCGCAGCCGCCAGGAGGGCTCGGTCCTCCTCGAGGTCCTGATCGCCTTTTCGCTCTTGGCGGTGGTCATCCTCGCCGTGGACTCCGGGACGATGTTCTCGACTGCGGCGACCTCGATCGCGCAGCAGCGATCGGTGGCCTCGACGCTCATATCCGCCGACGTGGCGAACGCGTCCA
>DATGKD010000250.1:0-23173 GCA_035294855.1 Acidimicrobiales bacterium | reverse complement strand
CACCACTGTCGTGTGCAACGACTGGTAAAGGTTGAACTTCGGCGAATTGATGTAGTCCTTGAATCGACCAGGCACTGGCGCCCACATCGCGTGCACGGAACCGAGCGCCGCCCAGCAGTCCTTTTCCGAGTCGACCACGATGCGGATCCCCGACAGGTCGTAGATCTCATCGAATTCCTTGCCGCGCACGACCATCTTCTCGTAGATGCTCCACAGGTGCTTGGGGCGCCCGGTGACGTCCGCTTTGATGCCCGAGGCCGCCAGCCGTTCGCGTACCGCCACGACGACGCGCGCCAGGTGCTCGTCGCGCTCGGGAGCGCGCGTCGCCACCATCTGCTCGATCTCCGCGTAGCGCTTGGGGTGGAGCGTGGCGAAGGCGAGGTCCTCCAGCTGCCACTTGAGCTCCTGGATGCCGAGTCGGTGGGCGAGCGGGGCGTAGATGTCGAGCGTCTCCTGCGCCGTCCGGCGCTGCTTCCATTCGGGCATCACCGCGATGGTCCGCATGTTGTGCAGCCGGTCGGCGAGCTTGATGACGAGCACCCGCCAGTCGCTCGCCATCGCCACGAGCATCTTGCGGACCGTGGCCGCCTGTTGGGCCTCTTTCGAGTCGAACTGGAGGCGGTCGAGCTTGGTCACCCCGTCGACGATGGCCGCCACCTCGGGACCGAACTCGGCCGCCACGTGGTCGACGGTGAGGCTCGTGTCCTCGACAGCGTCGTGGAGCAACGCGGCCACCACGGAGCGGGCGTCCAAGCCGAGCTCGGCCACGATCGTGGCCACCGCCAGCGGGTGGGTGATGTAGGGCTCGCCCGTCTGGCGCAGCTGGCCGCGATGGGCCTCCTCGGCCAGCCGGCCCGCCTTGACGATGAGCTTGCGCTCGGTGGCGAGCGCCTTGGGCCGTTTGGCTTCGTAGGCGGTCGTGACCCCGGCGACCAGGTCGTCGCCCACCGCCGGCCGGCGGAACGGCGCCGCGAGACGGTCGACGGTCACCATTCCTTCACCGTACCTGCCGACCCGGTCGTGCGGACTGGACTAGCGACGGCGCCCGCCGCGCTTTCCGCCCTTGCCCTTGCGCGGCCGCGGCGGGGGTCGGCGAGTCCCCGATGCGCCCCCGCCTCCCGGACGGCGCGCCGCTCCGGCCGTCGCCCCCGCGGTGGCGGCGGCCCCGGCTTCTTCGGCGTCCACGTCACCCTGCCCGTTACCCGCCGCTTCGCGCATCCGGGCGCTTCCCGGCTTCAACACGCCGCCCGGGCGCTTGGTGCCCGCCCCGTCGCGCCCGGCGCGCGCCGAGGCGGGGCGCCCCCCGCCTCCGCCGCCCGCCATCGCCATCGCGGCGGCCGCACGAGGGGTCAAGATGCCGGCGCGGTCGGCCCGGTTGGCCAGCTTCTGGCGGATGCTCACGTAGCGGGGCTCGCGCTCTTTCATCTGCGACAGCACCGGGGAGGCGATGAAGATCGACGAGTACGCCCCTGACGTGAGCCCGATGACGAGCGCCAGCCCGAAGTACTGCAGTGTCGTGGCGCCCAGCAGCTGCGCCCCGATCACGAGCACGGCGAGCACCGGCAGGATGGCGACGAGCGACGTGTTGATCGAACGCGCCAGCGTCTGGTTCATCGACAGGTTGACGACGTCCTCGTAGGTCATGCGCCCGGTGGCGCCGAGCCCGCGGCTGTTCTCCTTGACGCGGTCGAAGACGACGACCGTGTCGTACAACGAGTAGCCCAGGATGGTGAGCACCGCGATGACCGTGGACGGTTCGACCTGGAAGCCCGCCAACGAGTAGATGCCGGCCACCACGAGGAGGTCGTGGATCACCGCGATCAATGCCGCGATGGCCATCTTCCACTCGAAGCGGAACGAGATGTACACCACCACCACCACGAAGAACACGAGCACGGCGATGATCGCCTTCTGGCTGATCTCGCCGCCCCAGGTCGGTCCCACGTCGGTGACCGAGACCTGGGCCGCGGGGACCCCCCCGATGCGTCCCAGGGCGGACTCCACGTTCTGCTTGATGGTCGTCTGACGGGCGGCCGGGAGGCTGTTGAGATCGGCCTGCACCTGCACGGTGGCGCTCGTGCCGCGCCCGAGGATCTGGATGATGGGGCCGGTGACGCCGGTCGAGTTGAGCGCATTCTGGACGTCGGTCACGCTGTGGCCGCGCGCCGGCACCTGCCACGAGGTCCCGCCCTTGAACTCGATGCCCCAGTTGAAGCCCCGCACCGAGAACGAGGCCAGGCCCGCCACGATGATGAGCGCCGAGATGGAGTACCACCACCAGCGGCGGCCGACGAAGTCGAACGAGGTCTCGCCCCGGTAGAGGCGCACGAACGCGTTGGGCCGGGGGCCCGTCGCCTCCTCGGTCACCTCCGTCACGCTGGTGTCGCTCATGCCGCCGTCTCACCCCCGATGGCGAGCCCCCGTGCCACGCCGAAGCCACGGGCGTGCGTGATCCGCTCGTTGCGTCCCAGCAGGATGACGAGCGGTCTCGTGAAGAAGAACGTGGTGAACACGTCGAGCAGGGTGGAGAGCCCGAGGAAGAAGGCGAACCCGCGCACCGTGCCCACGGCCAGCAGCCACAGCACGACCGCGGCCGCCAGCGAGACCAGGTCCGCAGCCAGCACGGTGCGGAACGCGCCCTGGAAGCTTCGGTCGACGCTGGTGCGCACGGATCTGCCCGAACGCACCTCGTCCTTCAACCGTTCGAAGTAGACGATGTAGGAGTCGACGGTGATCCCCACCGACACGATCACCCCGGTCACGCCGGCCAAGTCGAGCGTGAGGTTCATCGACGTATGCCCGAGCGCGGACACGATGGCCCAGAGGAGCGCGGCGGTGGTCAGGAGCCCGGCGACGACCACCACCCCGAGCACGCGGTAGTAGAGGATCGTGTAGAAGAGGACCAGGGCGAGCCCCCCGATCCCCGCCGCCAGCCCCGCCTTGAGCGAGGACTTCCCCAGGGTGGGCGACACCGTGGTCCTGGTGAGCAGCTTCAAGGGTACGGGCAGCGCGCCGTAGTTGAGCTCGAGCGCGAGGGTCTGCGCCGAGCTCTGCGTGAAGCTGCCGCTGATCTGCCCCTTGCCCTGGAACGACGTGAACGACGCCTGGTTCGGCTGGATGAGCGGCGCCGACTCGACCACGCCGTCGAGGTCGATGGCGAGGTACGCGTGGAAGTTCGCCTGCGCCACCCTGTCCCACGCGGGCGAGCCCGACCCGGTCAGGTTGTAGGAGACGACCCACTGGCTCGAGTTCGTGTCGAACTGCGCCTGGGCGTTGGCGATGGCGGTGCCGTTCAGCTGCGAGGGCCCGAGGACGTAGCGGGCGTAGATGCCGCCGCCGGCGCCGGCGGGCAGGACCACCGGCTGGTCCTTGTTGTCGCTCGACGGTGGCGTGGTCGGGACGTTGGTGAAGGTGGGGTCGGGCGGTATCTGGTTGCTCGGGCTGCCCGTGCTCGTGTTCACGCTCAGGTTGGCCGCGGAGGTCGAGTACTGCGGGTTGCACGCGAGCTGCGTCGGGGGCGTGGTCCCCTTCGGCGGCTTGGCGTAGGCGGGGGCGCCGCACAGCACCGGCCGGAAGTACAGCTGGGCGGTCTCGCCGATCAGGTTGATGAGGCGCTGCGGGTCGTTGATGCCGGGGAACTGCACCACGACGTTGCCGCCCTGGGAGGCCACCGTCGCGCCCGACGCCCCGGCCGCGTCCACGCGGTTGCGGATGATGTTGATGGTGGTGTTCATCTGGCCGGGCGAGATGGCGCGCGCCGGCTTGTAGACCACCTCGGACCCACCCGCCAGATCGAGGCCGAGCTTGGGGGACCAGCCGCCGCCCAGTGTCGCCGCCAGGAAGATCACCGCGATCACCACGGTCACGACCAGGCTGACCACGAGCGAGCGCTTCAAGAGCGGTTCCCTCCACTCCCCCGGCCCGTTCCGGGCTCGTCGTCGCTGTGGGAGGCCTCGTCGGCGGGTGACCCGTCGGCGAGGGGCTCACCGTCGTGCGCGTCGTGCTCGTCGTGCTCGGCGTCGTGCTCGTACCCGTGATCGTGCTCGTACTCGTCGTGCTCGGCGTCGTGCTCGTCGCCCTCCCACGCCACGCCCTCGCGCTCTTCGTCGTGGAGCGTCTCCTCGGGCTCGTTGAGCTTGCGGGCGATCGTCGAGCGCAGGACCGTGATGCGCGTTCCCGGGGCGGTCTCGATCGTCACCCGGTCGGCCTCGACGTCGAGGACCCGCCCGAAGATGCCCGCGCCGGTGAGCACCTCGTCCCCCGCGTTGAGCTCGGTGAGCGTCTCGCGCTGGCGGCGTGCCGCCTGGGACCGGGGCCGCAGGAAGGCGAAATAGGCGACCGCGAAGATGACGACCAGGAACACCAGCGACAAGGCGCTGCTGCCACCGCTGGTCTTGGAGGAGGAGCTCGATGCCGCCAGGAGGGCGGTGGTGACGGCGTGAGCGATGAGCATGAGGTCCGTGTCTCCGGCGTGCGGTCCGAGCGTCAGACCTTACTCCAGGCGACCGAAGACACCCGGTCACCAGGACTTCGTCAGACAGGTGACGCTCTGAGCCCTATGCGCCGCTCAGAGCCGGAAGGCTCACCAGAGCGTCGCGGCGGGCTCCTCGTGGCCGGGCACCGCCGCGGAGCCCTCCATGCCGAGGTGGGTGAACGCGCGCGGCGTCGCCACCCGCCCGCGCGGCGTTCGCTGCAACAGTCCCTGCTGGAGCAGGTACGGCTCGTAGGCGTCTTCGACCGTGTCCGGCTCCTCGCCCACGCACTGCGCCAGCGTGACGAGGCCCACGGCGCGCCCGTCGAATCGACGGCACAGCGCGTCGAGGATGGCTCGGTCGATCTTGTCGAGGCCGAGCTCGTCCACTCCGAAGAGCTCCATCCCATGGGTGGCGAGCGCGGCGGTGATCGAGCCCTCGGCACGCACTTCGACGAAGTCGCGCACCCGCCGCAACAGCCGATTGGCGATGCGCGGTGTCCCCCGCGCCCGGGCCGCGATCAGCACGGCCGCCACCGGCTCGATCTCGATGCCCAGGATGCGCGCCGACCGCAACACGATGCCGGTGAGATCCTCAGGTGCGTAGAGGTCCAGCCGCCCGAGGAACCCGAAGCGGTCCCGCAGGGGTCCGGTGAGCAGCCCGGTACGCGTGGTGGCGCCGACCAAGGTGAAGCGCGGGAGGTCCAGGCGGATCGAACGCGCGGTCGGGCCCTTGCCGATCAGGATGTCGAGCTGGAAGTCCTCCATCGCCGGGTAGAGGACCTCTTCGACGGCGCGCGGGAGTCGGTGCACCTCGTCGATGAACAGCACGTCACCCGCTTGCAGGTCGGTGATCAGGGCGGCGAGATCGCCCGGCCGTGCCAGCGCGGGCCCCGACGTGACGCGCAGCCCGACCCCCATTTCGGCCGCCACGATGCCGGCGAGCGAGGTCTTGCCGAGACCGGGAGGCCCGGCGAACAGCAGGTGGTCCACGGGCTGCTGCCGCCGCCGCGCCGCCTCGAGAACGATGTCGAGGTGGTCCGTCAATTGCGGCTGCCCGAGGAACTCCGCCAGCCGCCGCGGGCGCAGCCGTACCTCGTCGGCCAGATCCGCGGGATTCACCGCCGGCTCCACGGGCCGCGCCAAGACCGGGTCCCCGGCGCGCTCGCCGCCGTCGGTATTGGCGGTCGCATCGGAGGCGGTCACCTCGGAGCCCGCATCCGTGTCATTGCCGTCGTCGGCCGCGGCGGGCGCCCGCTCCGGAGCGAGCACTTCGCGCCGCGCGCTCACCGGACGCCCGCGAGCTCGCGCAAGGCCCCGCGCAGCAGCTCCTCGACCGAGCCCTCGGCGGGCACGCCCTCGAGGGCGCGCCGGATCTCGTCGCTGCCGTAGCCGAGCTCGGTCAGAGCGGCGCGGACATCCCCGCGCACGCCCGATGTGGCGCCGTCGCTACCGGGGACGGCGCTCGTCGTGTCGGGCAGGTCCAGCCGGCTGCGCAGGTCGAGCACGAGCCGGGCCGCGGTCTTGCGCCCGATCCCGGGGACGGCGCACAGCGACGCCAGGTCCTCGTCCAGGACGGCGCGCACCAGATCTGAAGGGCCGAGCGTGCTCAGCACCGCCAGCGCCAGTGCCGGCCCGACGCCGTGAGCCCCCAGCAAGGCCTCGAAGCACCGCCGTTCGTGATCGGAACCGAAGCCGTAGAGGACGATGGCGTCCTCCCGCACGTGGGTGTGGACGTGCATCTCGACAGGCGCGCCGCGCTCGGGCAACCCAGCCAGCAACGGCCCGGGAACGCTCACCCGGTAGCCGACCCCGCCGACGTCGAGCAGCACCTCCCCTGCGGTCGTGCGAGCGAGCACCTCGCCGCGCAGCCATCCGATCACCGCGAGCTCCTCGTCAACCGGCCTCGGCGGCGGCGCCCGCCGCCGTCGCCGCTTCGATGGCGCGCCGCAGCGGCTGGGCGGTCAAGTGGCACACCGCCAGCGCGAGCGCGTCGGCGAGGTCGGCGGGCCGGGGCGGCTCGGGGAGGTCCAGCAGCGCGGCCACCATGTGCTGCACCTGCTCCTTGGTGGCGCCGCCGAAGCCCGCCACGGCGAGCTTCACCTCGTTGGCGGTGTACTGGGCTACTTCGCACCCGGCCTCGGCTGCGGCCAACAGGGCCACCCCGGCGGCCTGGCCGGTGGCCATGGCGGTATTGGCGTTGGTCTGGAAGAACACGCGCTCCACCACCACGGCCTGGGGCTGGGTCTCGGCCATGAGCGCCCGCAATTCCTTCGCCAGCACGAAGAGGCGGTGCTGAAGCGGGAGGTCCGGGTCGGTGGTGATGAACCCGCCCGCGGTCGCGCTCAGGTTGCTTCCGTACCGGCGCACCACGCCGTACCCGCAACGCGACAGGCCGGGGTCGACGCCCAGGACGAACACGCGTTCGAAGCTACCAACGGTCGCGCACGGCCGGGTGGATCCACCGGGCGTCGAGCGGCCTCGCGACGGGGCCGCGACCCACGCTCTCGCGAGGGCGACTCAGCCGGCCACGGCGACGAGCAGTTCGTCCGGGATGTCGAAGTTGGACCACACGTTCTGTACGTCGTCGTGGTCCTCCAAGGCCTCGATGAGGCGCAGGATCCTGCGCACTTCGGCCTCGTCGTTGACGGGGACGGTCGTGGACGGGACCATGGCGAGCTCCGCGGATTCGGGCTCGATACCCGACGCCTCGAGCGCGTCGCGTACCGCCGCCAGATCGTGCGGCGCGCTCGTCACCACCCAGCGGTCGTCCTCGTCGGCAAGGTCCTCGGCGCCCGCGTCCGCGGCGACCTCCATGATCTCGTCCTCGTCGAGCGAGCGCGGGAGGCCGATGACCCCCTTGCGGGCGAACTGCCAGCCGACCGAGCCCGGCTCGGCCATGTTGCCGCCGTTGCGGACGAAGATGTTGCGTACCTCGGCCCCCGTGCGGTTGCGGTTGTCGGTGAGGCACTCGACGATGACGGCCACGCCGCCCGGGGCGTAGCCCTCGTACGAGACCTCCTCGTAGTGCACTCCCTCGAGCTCGCCCGTGCCTCGCTTGATGGCGCGCTCGATCGTGTCGAGCGGCACCGAGGCGGCACGCGCCTTCTCGAACATCGTGCGGAGCGTGGCATTGGAATTGACGTCACCGCCGCCTTCACGGGCGGCCACCTCCAGCTGCCTGATCACCTTGGCGAAGACCTTGGCACGCGCCTTGTCGACCGCCGCCTTGCGGTGCTTGGTGGTCGCCCACTTCGAATGACCCGACATCTGCTACCGCCTTCTCTCTTCCGTGCCCGCTTGGCTGTTTCTTCCAGTTCTTGTTTCTTCCAGTTCTTGCGCCCGAGTGATCGCCTCGACCATCGCCGGCTCACCCGCCCGTGGCCTGCCGGAGCCCGGCCGCCCGGCGATCGACCGCGTGAAGCGGTCGCGTCTGCCCCGCTGCCGCCACCATCGACACGAAGAGCTCGTGCACGCGGCGGTCCTGGCTCAACTCAGGGTGGAAGGCGGCGACGAGCGCGTTTCCCTGCCGGCACAGCACCGGGCTCGCCTCACCGGCGTCCGCGTCGCCGCCCGAGGCCGCCCAAACCTCCGCAGGGCGAGCCGGCAGCGAGGCGAGGACTTCGACGTCGTCACCGAGGCGCTCGACCACTGGGGCACGGATGAACACCGCGTGCAGCGCGGCGTCGCCGAGCGCGGGCACCGACAGGTCGCACTCGAAGGACTCGAGCTGGCGACCGAACCCGTTGCGCCGCACCACGATGTCGACCATGCCGTAGCAGCGCTGATCGGGGCGACCGCCCGTGATCCCCGAGCCCAGCAGGATCATCCCCGCGCAGGTGCCGAAGGCCGGCAGCCCTGCACGGAGGGCGTCACCGAGGGGCTGCTCGAGTCCCGACGACTCGAGCAGCATCGACATGGTCGTGGACTCACCCCCGGGCATGACGATGCCGTCCAGCCCCGGCAGCTCGGCAGGGGTTCGGACGCGACGGGCGGTGACGCCGAGATCAGTGAGCGCGGCGCGGTGCTCGGCGACGTCGCCTTGGAGGGCGAGGATGCCGATCTCCACCTGGAGGCACCTCGGGGGTCACGGTCGAAGGACCATCGGCGTTGTTCCGGCCAACCGTGCGCCTACCAGCCGCGCTCGGCCATGCGCTGGTCGAGCTGGCCGACTTCGAGGCCGGCCATGGGTGTGCCGAGCCCGCGGCTCACCTTGGCCACGATGGTCGGGTCGTCGAAGTGGGTGGTCGCCTCCACGATGGCGCGCGCCCGGCGCGGCGGGTCCTCGCTCTTGAAGATGCCGGAGCCGACGAACACCGCCTGGGCGCCCAGCTGCATCACGAGGGCAGCGTCGCTCGGGGTGGCGATGCCCCCGGCGCAGAAGAGCGGCACGGGAAGAGCGCCGGTCTCCGCCACCTCGCGGACGAGATCGATCGGTGCCGCGAGGCTCTTCGCCCACGCATAGCGCTCCGCGCCGTCCGCCTGGGTGAGCTTCCGGATGTCGCCGAGGATGGAGCGCAGGTGCCGCACCGCCTCCACGATGTTGCCGGTGCCCGCCTCACCCTTCGAGCGGATCAGGGCGGCGCCTTCCGAGATACGCCGCAGCGCCTCCCCCAGGTTGGTCGCCCCGCACACGAACGGGACGCGGAAGCTCCACTTGTCGATGTGGTGCGCCTCGTCCGCCGGCGTCAGCACCTCGCTTTCGTCGACGTAGTCGACGCTCAGTGCCTCGAGCACCTGGGCCTCCGCGAAGTGGCCGATGCGAGCCTTGGCCATCACGGGGATCGTGACGGCCCGCTGGATCTCCTCGATCAGGGCGGGGTCGCTCATACGAGCGACGCCCCCCTGTGCCCGGATGTCGGCCGGCACACGCTCGAGGGCCATTACCGACACGGCGCCCGCGTCCTCGGCGATGCGCGCCTGGTCGGCGGTGACCACGTCCATGATCACCCCGCCGCGCAACATGTCGGCCAGTCCGCGCTTCACGGTGTGGGTGCCGGTCCGTCGCCCGGCGTCGGCATCCCGACGCGCGCCGTCAGCGTCGGGGGCGCCAACCGGAGAGACCGACGAGGCGGCGCGCTCAGCGGACGACGGTGAAGGGGCCTCGGCCATGGCCCCAGTCTACCGTCGGGCTGTCAGCCGCCCTTTTGGTGTACGCCCGGCTCGTTGCACCGCTGGTCGTTCACCACTCGTCGAGCGCGGCGATGCGCACGCCGGCCGCGTCCAGCTCGTCTTCGATGACCTCGACGTCCTGAGCGGTGTCGTCGCCCGGTTCTGGCATCGCCACGGTCCAGAGCCAACGCGTGGCGCGTGCCACGCCGCGGCCGCTCAGTGTCGAGTCGAGTGCCGGGCGGGGCCCTTCTGCCATCAGCACCAGGGCGTCGCGCAAGCCTGGCGGGTAGCGGGTCACGCTCACCGCGAGCCTGTCTGTCCGGAACTCCCGTCCCCGGCCGGCCACCTTGTGCACGAGGTCCGGCGCTCTCGGGAGGACCCGGCCCAGCGGGCCGAGCACAGCGGCGGCGACCGTCGCCGAGGCGATGTCGGCGCGCTTCACATGGACGAGCTCGTGTGCCAGCACCGCCTCGAGCATCACCGGGTCGAGGACGTGCAACAGACCCGACGTCAGGACGAGCACCGCGGCGTCGGGGTCGCACCCGATCGCCAGCGCGCCACGCGTGGGGTCATCGACCACGGCGATGTCGGGCAGGGCCACGCCCATGGATGCACAGAGGCCGTCGACGATGTTCTCGGCCCGGGCGACCTCGGTCCGAGTCACCTCGTTGTCGTCGACCACCTGCGCACCGAGTGCCCCCAGCACGAAGCGTGTCGCGCCCCGCCACAGCACGAGCCAGACGACGATCCCGACCACGACGGCGGCGATCGCCCCCGGGAGGTAGGCGCCCACCCCCGAGGCCACGCCGAGGACGACGATGGCAAGAAGGACGGCGGGCACCGCGGCGATGAGTTCTGCGCGGCGGCGGTTGTGGCGCGCCTCCTGGCCGTCGTTCCTCGTGCCCGGGACGTCGACGGGCCGGTCGGGCTCGGCGACCGGAGCGAGCACGGCGATCGCCTCGGTGCCGATCGCCGGAGGTGCGCCCCGACGCGTCCCCCGGCCACCGCCGCGGCCCCGGCCTCGCCCACCGCTGCGACCACTGCCGCGACCACCGCCGCCGCGCCCTGCCCCCCCTGCGCCCGACGCTGGCCGATTCGCTCCCGAGGGCGCGCCCGCACGTGATCCGCGGGGTCCCGCGCCTCCTGCCCCCCGCGTGCCGGTCGGAGCGCTACCGCTCGACCCGCCCGAGCGGGAAGACCCGCTTCCTCGTCCACCGCGTCCACCCCGTCCGCCACGACGTCGCGCCGCTCCCGGGCGGGACCCGGTGCGGGACGCGTCGGCCGCCGGCCGCTTCGCCGGGCCCTCGCCTGACGCGGGATTCGAGGACGACCCGCCCGAGCGTGCCACGGCTTCGAATCCTACGGCCGGGCGTCACCCCCGGACGCCGGTCCGGCTCGACGCGGCAGCGGGTCAGGCCGTGCGGTTCTGCGGGCGGACCCGGTCGTACACCTCGACGTAGCGCGCCGCCACGGTCCGCATGTCCCACTGCTCGGCATGGCGGGCCGCCGCGTCGAGCGCGTCGACGGCGCACCGGCCCGCCCCCCGCGAGGCATCGGCGAGCACCGTGCCCAGCGCGGCAGCCCACGCGGCCGGGTCGCCGGGGGGGACGAGCAGGCCGTGCCCGGCCACCACCGAGCGGTAGCCGGGCAGATCGCTCGCCACGACGCAGGCCCGGGCGGCCATCGCCTCCAGGAGCACGACCCCGAACGACTCCCCCCGCAACGAGGGAGCGCACAGCACGTCCGCCCCCGCCAGCCGCGCCGCCAGCTCGTCGTCGTCGACGCGCCCCAGCCACGTCACGCGGCTGCTCGGGGGGAACCGGCGGCGCAGACGAGCCGTCTCGGGCCCCTCTCCCACCACCCAGAGCTGGAACGGCATGTCGGGGTCGACGCGGGTCGTGGCCGTGAGCAGAACCTCGAGACCCTTGCGCTCCTCGTGCCGCCCGACGAACAGCGCCGTCGGCACCCGCGTCTGCCACGGCGGGGCCGACGAGAAGCGCTCGAGCTCCACGCCGTTGCCGATGACGTCGTAGGTGCCGCCGAGCGCGTGCGCGGCGGTGGCGCGGGCTTCGTCGGACACCGCGCACCGGGCCGCCAGGCGTCCCGCCCCCCAGCGTGCCAACGGGGCGAGCAGCCGGTACGCCGCGCTCGGCCCGGCCCGGTGGAACGTCCCGACCTTCGGCTCACGGCACGCCACCAGGCAGGCGTAGGACGGTCCCGGTGCGAGCGGCTCGTGCATGTGGAGCACGTCGAACCGGCCGCGCCGCACTTCGTGCACGGCGCGCACCGCCGGTCCCGGCCCCAGCGCGATCGGCGCCACCGAGCCGTTGGACGGCACCGGCAGCGACCGTCCCAGCCGGATGAGGGCGTCGGCGGGGAGGCCGTCGAGCTCGACGTCGCCGTCCACCGGAGCGAGCACGGCGGCCTCGTGGCCACCCGCCCGCAAGGCGCGGGCGAGCCCCAGGACCTGGCCCTGGACGCCCCCCGGCTTCGAAAGGCTGTACGGGCAGAGCAGCGCGACACGCATCGCGGCCGGAGGCTCAGGCGGCGGAGCCGTTGCCCGCCGCGTTCGATCCGGGCATCGCAACGGCGGGGCCCGGGTCGGCGGACCGGTCCGCGGCCGGGGCGAAGTCGCTCGGCCAGTTGGGCTGGAAGAGATGCCACTGGTCGGGCGCGCGCCGGATGAGGCGGGCGAGGTCGTCGGCGATCAGCTGGGTGACGCGGGCCACGTCGTCACGCAGCTTGCCGGTCCGCACGACCTCCACCGGCGGCATGATGACCGCCACGTGGTCCCGGCCGGGGCCGCTGTACACCGCGGTGGGGAGGATGGGCGCACCCGTGCGAAGCGCGAGCAGCGCGGGCCCGCCGGGCATCGTCATGCGCTCGCCGAAGAACTCGACCTCCACCCCGGTCCCGGTGAGGTCACGGTCGCACAGGAGCCCCACGAGCTTGCCGGCGCGCAACGCCCGCAAGAGCGCAGGGCTGGCGTCGGCCCCGAGCGGCACGATGGTGAGTCCCATCGCGGCGCGCTGAGAGACGAACCAGTCGTACATCTCCGGCGGGTCGAGGGGCTCGGCCACGCTCGTCATCGGATACCCCTGCAGGGCGAGCCAGGCGCCACCCCACTCCCAGCTGCCGACGTGGGGAAGCGCCATGATCACGCCGGATCCGGCGGCCATGCCCTCCACGAGGTGCTCGTAACCGCTCTCCACGATGAAGCGGTCGGCGACGACCTCCGGCGGCACGGTGGGCAGACGGGCCGCCTCCAACCAGTAGCGCGCGTAGTTCAAAAAGGCGCGCCGCGTGCACTGGCGCACCTCGGCCTCGCTCAAGCCCGGGCCGGCGACCCGTTGGACGTGGCGCGCGTACATGGCGCGCGCCTCGCGACGGAACAACGTCAGAACCAGGCCCACCGCCGTGCTGGCCGCCACCGCGACGGATTCGGGAAGCCACGCCATGGCCGTGCCGAGCGAGCGATAGGTGAGGTACGCAAACCACGCCCGTGCACGGGCCGGTGCTGGGGCCGGTGGGCGTGCGTCGCCGGAAACAGGCGTCTCCTGCACGCTCGCGCCCGTGGGTCAGACGGTCAGACGCCGCGTGTGCCGGTGCGCCGGGCGACCCGCTGGCCCGAGCGCGCGTTCCGGCGGTCGCGCCACACCCGGCCGGTCCGGCTCGAGGTGACCCCGGCGCGCCTCGCCCGCCAGCGACCGACCGGCTGCTCCGCGTAGCGACGCAACAGCGGCCGCTCACCGAAGACGTCCCGTCGGGCACGCGCCTCACGCCACGCCCGCCAACGCGAGTCCACCCGGCCTTCGCGCCACCGGGCTTCCACCCGCGGCGGGCCTTCCGCCTCGCGCCACACGGTGACGAACCGTCCGAGGGCGGTCGCGGTCACCAGACCGAAAAACACCCACAACGCGGGCACGAACGCCGAGGCGGAGACGCCGCCGGCCAGGAAGCAGACGCCGAGCAAGATAAAGCGTTCGGCGCGCTCCATGAGGCCGCCCCGGGCGGACAGCCCGAGCAGCTCGGCCTTGGCCCGCTGGTACGACACGAGCGACGTCACCGCCACGATGGCGAAGGGCAGCAGGACCATCTCGCCGTGATGGCGCGCCGCGAGGTACCACGCCACCCCGCCGAACAGCACGGCGTCGGAGATGCGGTCGGCCACCGAGTCGAAGAACGCGCCGCGTACCGACGCCGACCCCGACGCCTTCGCCACGGGGCCGTCGAACAGGTCGGGGAGGCCGGTCGGGAAGAGCAGCACGACGCCGAGGAAGAGATGACCGGTGCCCACCACGAACGCGGTGACCACCGACATGGCCAGACCGAAGATGGTGAGGAAGTCCGCCGTCACCCCGACCCGGACGAGTGCGGTACCGACAGGCTTGGTCGTGCGGTCCACGGCGCCGCGCCAGCGACCGTCGAACATGTCTCGCGCGTTTCCTTCCAGGGGGTTTGGCCTCCAAGCTTACCGCGGCGCTCCGCGTGCCCCGGGAAGCGCGCCCGGCTGCGCCCGGTCATTCGGCTCCGCCCGGCCCCCACGAGGCCCCGGCCAGCGCAAAGGCATGCCGGTAGGCTGACGCTCCCGGGGGGAGGCCCCGACGACTGTCGACATGGAGGTACCCGCGCGTGCCGAGCTACGCACCGTCCCGCATCCGCAACGTCGCCCTGGTCGGCCACAACGGGGCGGGCAAGTCGACGCTCGCGGAGGCGCTCCTCTTCGCCACCGGCGCCATCACGCGCATGGGCAAGATCGAAGACGGCACGACGGTCAGCGACTTCGAGCCCGAGGAAACCAAGCGCCACATGTCGATGTCGCTCGCCATGGCGCCGTGCACGGTCGGCGACATCAAGCTCAACATCATCGACACGCCCGGTTACGCGGACTTCTTCGGTGAGGTGCGCGCCGCGGCGTCGGTCGCCGATCTGCTCGTGGTGGTGGTGAGCGCGGTCGAGGGGATCGAGGCCCAGACCGAAGCGGTGTGGGCCCTCGGCGCCGAGCTCGACCTGCCCCGCCTCGTGTTCGTGAACAAGCTCGACCGTGAGCGCGCCAGCTTCGACCGGACCTTGTCGGGCTTGCGTGAGCACTTCGGGGCCGGGGTGGCGCCGCTCGAGCTCCCGCTCGGCGAGGAGCACAGCTTCAACGGCATCGCCGACCTCCTGTCGGACACGGCCATCGTCTACGACGGCGGGAAGCCGCAGACGGGCCCGATCCCCGATGACCTCGCCGCCACCGAGCACGAAGTGCGCGAGCAGCTCGTGGAGGGCATCGTGGTCGGCGACGACGCGCTCATGGAGCGGTACCTCGAGGGAGAGGTCCCTTCGACCGCCGAGCTCGAGGCCACGCTGGCCACGGGCATGACCCAGGGCGTCGTGTTCCCGGTGGTCTGCGGGTCGGCGACCACGGGCGTGGGCATCGACCGCCTGGCGTCGCTCCTCGCCGAGCTCGCCCCGCCACCCGACGCCCGTCCGCCGGTGACGGTCCGGGCCGGCGACGTCGAACAGGAGGTAAAGCCGGACCCGGCCGGCCAGCCGCTCGCGCGGGTGTTCAAGACGATTTCGGACCCGTACGTCGGCAAGATCTCGCTGCTGCGCATCCTGTCCGGCACGATCCGCCCCGACAGCGTGCTGCACAACCCGCGCACCCACAACGACGAGCGGCTGCACGTCCTGCAGCTCTTGCGGGGCAAGGAGGCGCAGCCCACGAACGAGGCGCAGGCGGGCGACATCGTGGCGGTCCCCAAGCTCTCCGACACCGCCACCGGCGACACCCTGGCGCCGAAGGGGACGCCCGTCGTCGTCCCCGGCCCGGCGCCCGAGTCGGTGACGCTGTCCATCGCCATCCGGCCCAAGTCGAAGGGCGACGAGGACAAGCTGATGACCGGCCTCCACCGCCTCCAGGAGGAGGACCCCGCGCTCGTCGTCGAGCGCGTCGACGAGACGCACCAGACGATCCTGCGGGGCACGGGCGAGACCCACCTGGCCGTGGCGGCCGAGCGGCTGGCGCGCAAGTTCGGCGTGGAGGTCGCCACCGAAGAGGTGCTCGTCCCCTACCGCGAGACGATCACCAAGCAGTCAGAGGCCGAGGGCAAGTACAAGAAGCAGACCGGCGGTCACGGCCAATTCGGTGTGGCGTTCATCCGCATCGAACCGCTGGAGCGGGGCGAGGGATTCCACTTCGCGGACCAGGTCGTGGGGGGCGCCATCCCCAAGCAGTACATCCCCGCGGTCGAGAAGGGCGTCATCGAGGCGATGGCCCAGGGGGGGATGCACGGCTACCCGGTCGTCGACGTCCAGGTGACCTGTTACGACGGCAAGTACCACCCGGTCGACTCCTCGGAGATGAGCTTCAAGATGGCGGGCTCCCTCGCCTTCAAAGAGGCCATGGCCAATGCCGGTCCGGTCCTCTTGGAGCCCATCTCCCGCTTGGAGGTCACGGTGCCCGCCAGCATGCAGGGCGACATCCTGGGCGACCTCAACTCACGGCGCGGCCGGGTGCAGGGCACCGACACCCTCGAGGGTGGCGTCCAGCAGATCACCGGCCTCGTGCCCACCGCGGAGATCCAGCGCTATGCCGTCGACCTCCGCTCCATGACGGGGGGCCGGGGGCGCTTCCGGGCGGAGCACGACCATTACGACGTGGTGCCGGCCAATCTCGTCGATCGCATGGTGAAGGCCGCCAAGTCCGACTGAGTCGCCGACCGAGCGTCTAGGGCCCTCGGGACGCCCGCGCACCGGGGTCACGCCGCCGGCGTGTGCGCCCTTGCGTCGGCGACGAGCCCGAGCTCGGCGAGCTTGCACACCGTGCTCCAGACGTCGCCGAGCACGAGGTCGCGACCGATGTCGTGAGACAAGGCCAAAGCATCGGCGATGCTGTCGACGGTGTGCGTCCCGTCGCACCGTCTCCACAGCTCCCCCGCGCTCGAGTTGAGCACCAACATGCAGTGGGCGCGTTCGTCGTAGATGACGGTCCTGCCGTCCACCTCCAGCGTGGAGGCGTGCGACAGCGCCTCGGGGACGAACCCGACATCAGGGGCGTCGGCAACGAGCACGGGGTTCACGTCGCCGGGTCTCATACGGCCACCTTCCTTCACGTGCGCTCGAACGTCGCATCGAGCACGCGCCAGGCGTCGTCGAGGTCGGCGTAGTCGAGCCGGAAGCACGCGCCGCTCTCGGCGAGAACCGCAAGGGTCGCGATGCCACCGACGCCGTGGTGCTCGAGGTTCACGGCATTGGTGACCAGGGAGACGAGGGCCTCGGTGGGGTCCATCGCTTCGAGCTCGGTCGTGGCTCCGGCGCAGTAGCGCGGCACGATCACCACGCGCACCGGCGCAGGACCGGCAACGGCACCGCGCCGGAGCCGGTCGGCGACGACCTGCCGCTTGCCCTTCCCCTTCAGTGGCACGGTGCCCGCCGGTTCGGCGTTCACGGCGTCCATCGACCGCGCGCTGAGGGCCAGCGCCTTCGGATAGGGAAGGACGACGGGAGGGTCTCCGGCGAGGGCGACGACCTCGTCGGTCAGGTACCCGCAGCCTCGCTGCACGAGACCGGCCACGAGCGTCGACTTGCCTGCTCCCGGGGCGCCGGGGATGAGCACGCCGGCGCCGCGCGTCACCACCGCACCGGCATGGAGGAGGAGGTGCTCGCACGTGGCGTCCACGACGGCGCGGTTGACGTGCCACATGAGCCAGCGCGAAGCCCACCACCCATCACGCGCCCGCACGACCGCCACGCCGTCGAGCCGGACCTCGACCTCGCCGTTGGCGGTGCGGACGAGCGTGTACCAGTGCGACGGCTCCGCGTCGGTGCGCAACGGCGCCAGCGCGCCGTCGAGCTCTCGGGCCAGGTCGTCCTGTGCGCACCGGACACCGAAACAGAACGACAGTCCCGCGTACACCGGCGCGGCTTCGACGGCTCTGTCGATCTGGTGGTCGTGTCCGCCCACCGGTGTCGCCGACTCGAGAAGGACGGCGCCCATACGGGTCGCGGGTTCTCTACGCGTCGGGCTCGGGGCCCGGCTCGCCTTCGACCGCGGCCCGGTTGCGCCGGGCGGCCCACCGGGTGAGCAACCAGCCACCGCCGATGAGCGCTCCGGCGAGCTCGGTGTCGCGCGCCAGGTTCCCCCCCGTAAAGGGAAGCGATCCCCCGCTCGACGACCCCTGCGAGGCCGCGAATGCGGGCGCCGCGGGATTCGTGGACGAGCCCGAGGCATCCACGGCAGGCGACGTCGAATTGATCACGCCGGCGCCGCCGGTCGAACTGCCGGACCCGGTGGACCCTCCGGTGCCGCCATTCGACCCGCCGCTCGGGCTGCTTTGGGGCGGCGCGTTCTGGTCGCCGTTGTTCCCGCCGTTTCCGCCATTGTCGCCACCGTCGCCACCGTTGTCGCCGCCGTCCCCGCCACCACCGTTCTTGTCGGGGTCGCAGTCGTCACCGTCGTTGTCCTTGTCCGGGCATTGGGAGACCGCTCCCGCGGCGGTGGGGGTGGCGATGAGGATCTCGGGGGTGATCCACGCCACCACGCCGACCGCGACGGCGCCCTTGCCGAAGCGGCCCATGAGGTGCCGTCTCGAGAACGGCGCGGCGCCCGCTGACGCGAGTCCGCCGCCCGCGACCGTTTCGTGGTCGTCCTTCACCCTTCCCGCCTCGCTCCAACTTCCCAGTTGCCTCGGAAACGCCGTTCGAGGCCGGATATCACGAAGAGCGGCTCCCCACCACGCCAGGCACGCTCGAAGCGCCCGCCGGGGGGGAATACCACGGCGAGGGGGACCCCCACCTCAGGCGGTGCCAGGCGACGGCGGCCCGGATCTTCGTCAGGGTTCGGGCCTGCGACCAGCCCGGCCACAGGTCGGGCCACAGCTTCCGGGTCCGCCAGGACATCCCGCCGAAGTGCCGGAAGGTGGCGCTGAAGCCGGCGGGCATCTCGATCCACCCGAGGCCGGCGCGGTCGAGCTCGCCGAAGAACAGCGCGGCCACGTCGTAGGAGACGTAGCCCTCGGGCACGTCGGAAGAGGGCACCACGACGGGCGCGAAGCTGGCGTCGATGCCGGCCACCTGGGCCGTGTCCACCAGCAGGAGATGGGCGCAGGGGCGGGCGGCAAGGCGCATGACCTCACCGCTGCCGGGGTGGACGAAGCCCGTCTCTTCCTGATGGAGCTGCGCGCAGACGAGGGCGGCATTGGTCGAGCGAGCCGCGGCGACGAGCTCCGAGAGCCAGCCCTCGGTCACGAAGCAGACGTCGGAGTCGACGAACACGGCGTAGCGGGCAGGGCACTGCGCCACCCACCGATCGAGCCACTCGTGATGCTGGCGCCACGACGGTGCGACCTCGAGGCGCAACCACCCGTCGGTTTCGAGGCGTCGCAGCATCGGCAGGGAGCCGTCGCCCGACCCCACGTCACCCACCACGAGGCCGAAGGGATGGCCGGCCGTGCGGTGGATGCTGCGCACGCACAGCTCGGTGACGGGCTTGGTGTTGGCGCTCGCCACGTGCACGCGGACGCTGTCGGGAAGGACTTCGTCGGCGGCGGACGAAGTGACCGGCTCGGTCGTGGCCATGAGCGCGGAACGACGGCGAGGCCTTCGGCTTGCGGAAACCCCCTGGTGCGGGCGCTCCGTCAGGCCGGGGAATCGGGCCAGGCGGGGTTCAGGCGCTTCCAGGCGTCGTCGAGCCACTCGGGCATGACCCGCACCCCGCTGACGGAGGTCATGAAGTTGGTGTCGCCCGACCAGCGGGGCAGCACGTGCAGGTGCACGTGCCCGGGGATCCCCGCGCCGGCGGCGCGCCCCAGGTTCGCACCCATGTTGAGCGCGTCGGGGTCGTATGCCGTCGTGATGGCCGCGACCGCCTGGAGCGTGGCGCGCCACAGCTCGGCCGACTCGTCGTCGGTCAGCGCGTCGAGCGCGCGGACGTGGCGCAACGGCATGACGAGAAGGTGGCCGCTCGCGTACGGGTAGGCGTTCAGCACCGCGAACGTCAGTTCGCCGCGCCACACGACGCCGTTCTCGGCGCTCGGCTCGCCCGACGCGGCCAGGCGGCAGAACACGCACTCGTCGTCGTCACCGCCACCGCGTCGCTCCGCCTCGGACGCCGACGAGACGTATTGGTGGCGCCACCCGGCCCACAGGTGCTCGAGGCTCATCCACTCACCGACGGGCATCCACTCACCGACGCTGTCACGACGTGGCCCCTCCCCCGTCGTCTCCGTCGCTCGACACGCGTGGCGCGACGACGGGGCGTTCGGGAGAACCCTTCGAGGCCACCTCGTCGGTGACGGTGGCGACGAACGCGTCGACCGTGACGCCGCGCTCGGGGTGGGCCCAGCCCCGACCGTTCACGCCCACGGTCCCGTTGGCCGCGTCGTCGTCCCCCACGACGAGCACATAGGGGACCTTCTCGAGCTTGGCGCGACGGATGCGCGTGCCGATGGGCTCGTCGCCGACGTCGACCTCGGCACGCAGCGCCGCGTCTCGCAGACGGTCGGCGACCTGGCGCGCGTAGGCGTCGTGGTCGCTGCGCACCGGCAGCACGACGACCTGGACGGGCATGAGCCAGGTGGGCAGCGCCCCCGCGTAGTGCTCGAGGAGGATGCCGAAGAACCGCTCGACCGAGCCGAACAGCGCGCGGTGGATCATGATCGGCGGGTGGCGGGCGTTGTCGGCGCCCACGTACTCGAGCCCGAAGCGCTGCGGCTCCTGGAAGTCGAGCTGGATGGTGGACACCTGCCAGTGCCGTCCGATGGCGTCGTTCGCCTGGACGGAGATCTTGGGGCCGTAGAAGGCGCCGCCCCCCTCGTCCAGCACGAGGTGCAGTCCCTCGCCCTCGGCCACCGACCGCAGGACCTCGGTGGCCTCCTCCCACTCGTCGTCGCTGCCGACGGCCTTGCCCTCGGGCCTCGTCGACAGCTCGAGGTAGAAGTCCGAGAGCCCGAAGTCGCGCAGCACGCCGAGCACGAACGTCAAGAGCGACCGCAGCTCGTCGCCCATCTGCTCACGCGTGCAGAAGATGTGGGAGTCGTCCATGGTCATGCCGCGCACGCGCGTGAGACCGTGCACGACACCCGACTTCTCGAAGCGGTAGACCGTGCCGAGCTCGTACAGGCGCATGGGGAGCTCGCGGTAGGAGCGCTGCCTGCTCCGGTACACGAGAATGTGGAACGGGCAGTTCATCGGCTTCACGTAGTAGCGGTGGCCCTCGTCGAGCTCCATGGGCGGGAACATCGACTCCGCGAACCACTCCAGGTGCCCCGACGTCTCGAACAGCTCGGCCTTCGTGAGGTGCGGGGTGGAGACGAACTGGTAGCCGCCCTCCGCGTGACGCCGGCGCGAGTAGTCCTCCATGAGCATCCGGATGAGCCCGCCCTTCGGGTGGAAGACGGGGAGGCCGGACCCGATCTCGGGCGGGAAGGAGAAGAGGTCGAGGTCCGCCCCCAGCTTGCGATGGTCGCGCCGCTCCGCCTCCTCCAGTCGGTGCAGGTAGTCGGCCAGGGCGCGCTCGGACTCCCACGCGGTGCCGTAGATGCGCTGCAGCTGGGCCTTGCGCTCGTCGCCGCGCCAGTACGCGCCGGCCACGCGCAGCAGCTTGAAGTGACCGAGGCGCCCGGTCGAGCCCACGTGCGGGCCCCGGCACAGGTCGACGAACAACGACGGCGGGTTGCGGTAGGTGCTCACCGACCCGCCGGGGGCGATGTCGCCGGACGCTTCGGAGCGCAGCTCGGCGTCGTCGCCGACGCCCTCGATGATCTCGCGCTTGAAGGGCTGGTCGGCGAACAGCGCCAGGCCCTCGGCGACGGTGTGCTCCTCGCGCACGAACGGCTGGTCGTCGGCCACGATGCGGCGCATGACCTCTTCGATGCGCGCCAGGTCGTCGTCGGAGAAGGTGGCGCCGCCAAGCAGCTCGAAGTCGTAGTAGAAGCCGTCGGCGATGGCCGGGCCGATGGCGTAGTGCGCGCCGGGCCACAGCTCGAGCACCGCCTGTGCGAGCACGTGGGCGGTGGAGTGGCGCAGGACGTGCCGTCCCGCCTCGGAATCGGCGGTGACGATCGACACGACGGCGGTGTCGTGGAGGACGAAGGAGAGGTCTCTGTCGTCTCCGTCGACGACGGCCGCCACCGCGGCCTTGGCCAGACGCGGGCCGATCGCCTCCGCGAGGCGGCGCGCGGTGGCACCGTCGGGGAGGTCGACGGACGCGCCGTCCGGCAGGGTGACCCTCACAGGGCCACCCCCAGGAGGGCCGCCCCGGCGGCGACGTCGCGTCCGGCGTCTGCCTCTTCGTCCAGCGCGGCGAGCGCGGCGGGGGCGTCCAGGTCGTCGTCCAGGAGGGTGCGCACGGCCGTCAGGCCCGGCGAGTCCTGGCGCGCGGCGGTGCTCGATGCGCTGGCGGCGCTCGTGCTGCTCGTGCTGGAGGTGCTGGTGGCGCGCCAGCGGTCGAGGCGGGCCGCGGCCTCTTCCAGTCCGCTCGCCGTCCATTCCCAGTCGGACCGGTAGTGGTGCGCCAGGAGCGCCAGGCGGACCACCATCGGCTCCCAGTCCTTTAGGAGGTCGGCGACGAACACGAGGTTGCCGAGCGACTTCGACATCTTGACGCCGTCCAGCCCTACCAGGCCCACGTGCAGCCAGTGGCGCGAGAAGGTGGTCTTCGTCACCGACTCCGACTGGGCGGTCTCGCATTCGTGGTGCGGGAAGACGAGGTCACGTCCCCCCCCGTGCAGGTCGACGGTCTGGCCGAGCTCGCGCATGGCGAGAGCGGAGCACTCGATGTGCCAGCCCGGACGGCCCGGGCCCCAGCGCGATTCCCACGAAGGCTCGTCCGGCGCGGAGGGCTGCCACAGCACGAAGTCGAGTGGGTCGCGCTTGTTGGGGTCTTCGGGATGGCCCCCGGCCTCCGCCGCCAACCGCAGCATCTCGTCGCGGCCCAGGTGGCTCACCTGACCGAAGGCCGAGAACGACGACACCTCGAAGTACACCGCCCCCCCGGAGCGGTAGGCGTGCCCGGCGTCGAGCACCTCGCCCACGAGGCTCAGGATCTCGGGGATGGCGGAGGTGGCGCGGGGCTCGCGGTAGACCGGCAGCAGCCCGAGCGCGGACATGTTGGCGTCGAAGCGCGCCATCTCCTCGGCGGCGAGGTCGAGGTAGTGGACGCCGAGCTCACGCGCCCGGCGCAGGATGTCGTCGTCCACGTCGGTGACGTTGCGCACGAGCTTGGTCTCGTGCCCGAGGTCGCGCAGCCGCCGCTGCAGGAGGTCGAAGGTCAGGTACACCTGGGCGTGGCCCACGTGCGCGGCGTCGTAGGGCGTGATGCCGCACGAGTACATGGTGACGACCGGGCCCGGGTCGAAGTCGACGACGGCGCGCCGCGGGGTGTCGTGGAGGCGCATCATCGTCCGCTCGGCCCGCACGTGACCGTCATCGTGCGCTCGGCCCGCACGTCGGGGTCATCGTGCGCTCGGCCCGCACGTCGGGGTCATCGTGCGCTCATCCCACATGCTCGAGGCCGACGAAGTGCGGCGTGCTGTGCCCCTTGTAGCGGATGTTCAAGTTGACGAGCACGGCGGTGAACGCCTCGATGGGCGCGGCCGACGCCAGGCT
>DATGKD010000249.1:0-27431 GCA_035294855.1 Acidimicrobiales bacterium | reverse complement strand
TTTCACCGTGCCGTAGCGGCGACCCGATGAGGCGTCCACGACCTCGCAGCCCACGAGCTCGTGCACCCACCACGCGTCGGGATCGTCGATCGGGGTCGCTCGCAGCACGGCGCCGCGCAGGCGCTCGGCGTCAGCCCGGGTCTGCACCCCTTCGAAGCGGACGAGCCACCGGTCCCCGAACGGCCGGGCATCGACCACGCGGAGTTCCCGCTCGTCGGCGTGGAGCGAAGCGCCCGTGGCGAGGCGCTCGGTCCGATTGGTGACGAGGGAGACGACCACCTCACCCTGCATGCCGTGCGGCCGGGCGACCCGGCCGACCTCGAGGCGCGGGGCGCCGGGTTCGCCGTGCAGAGGGCGTGGCGGAGGATCAGTCGTCGACGAAGTCGACGTTGGTGTCCACCCCATCTCGTGACCCGGCCAAGCGCACCACGGTGCGGATCGCCTGCGCCACCCGCCCTCGCCGCCCGATCATCCTTCCCATGTCCCCGGGCGCGACGTGGATGCGGAAGCGCACGCCCCGTCCGGAATCGTCGGTGTCCACGAACACGGCGTCCGGTTCGTCGGCGAGGGAGCGAGCGATGTAGTCGAGAACGGCGCGTGCCGTGCCACCTTCGACGCGGTTCCCCGCCATGTCATCGACGGTCTCACCGTCGTCGAGGTTGGCGTCGTCCTCGTGGACGGTGTCGGTCACTTGGAGCCCGCCGGCCGGAATTCGTCCCACGCACCCGAGGCGCGCAGGAGCTTTTCGACCCGCTCAGTGGGGGTGGCGCCCTGCCGGAGCCACTTGACCGCACGGGCGTTGTCGATGTCCACGACGGCGTCCGGTTCGGCGGTGGACCGCCCGCGGGGGGCGTACGTGCCGACGATCTCGATGAAGCGACCGTCGCGCGGGGAGCGGCTGTCGGCGACGACGACGCGGTAGGTGGGCTGCTTCTTCTTACCCATCCGCATGAGGCGGAGTTTCACGGCCACAGTCGGGTTCCTGCCTTCCTCGTCATCAGTCTCGTGCGCCCGGGGACCATCCATTGTGGCCCGTGGCGGACACCGGGTGGTAATGCCCCCACCTCCCGCTCAGCGGGAATGCCGGCCGTTCGCCTTGGGCGTCACCCGTCCGCCTTTCTTCTTCTTGTTGCCCGGCCGCCCCTTGGTCGCCCCGGCTCCTCGGGGCCCGAGCCCGGACGAGGACGCGGCCACCTGCGAACCGAGGCCCGGGGGCAGGTCGGGGAGGCCAGACTCGGACGCCAGCGCCGACAGGTCGTCGAGCTCCCCACCTCGGTCGGCGAGGGCCTGGCGGATCTGGCCGAGGCCTCCCCCGCCGAACATCCCCGCCATCATGCCGGGTGAACGCATCACCTGCTGCGCCTCCTTGAACTGGCGGAGGAGCTGGTTGACCTCGGTGGTGGTCGTCCCGCTGCCTCGGGCGATCCGCTGGCGCCGGGAGCCGTCGATGACCGCGGGGTCGGCCCGCTCCGCCTTGGTCATCGAGCGGATGATCGCCTCCACCTGCGCGACCTGTCCATCGTCGAAGGTGTCCTTCGCTTCCTTCAACGCCTTGGGGATGCCCGGCATGAGCGACATCAAGCCGCCGAGGGATCCCAACTTCTTCACCTGCTGCAGCTGAGCGAGGAAGTCCTCCAACGTGAAGCGTCCCTCGAGGAGGCGGGCGGCGCCTTCTTGGGCGACGTCACGGTCGAACTCGCGCTCGGCCTGCTCGATCAGGCTGAGGACGTCGCCCATGCCGAGGATCCGGCTGGCCATGCGGTCGGGATGGAAGAGGTCGAAGTCGGCGAGCCGCTCGCCCGTCGAGGCGAACGCGATCGGCCGGCCCACGACGTCTTTGACGCTGAGGGCGGCGCCACCCCGGGCGTCGCTGTCCAACTTGGTGAGGATCACGCCGTCGAGTTCCAGCGTCTCGTGGAAGGCCTGCGCCGTGGCCACCGCGTCCTGGCCGGTCATGGCGTCGATGACCAGGAACGTGTAGTGCGGTGCGACCGCGTCGGAGATACGGCGCACTTCGTCCATGAGCGCCTCGTCGATCGCCAGGCGCCCCGCGGTGTCCACGATGAGGACGTCGCGTCCCAGCCGGCGCGCTTCGGCCACGCCGGCCTCCGCCACCTGCACGGGATCCGTGGTCTCGCTGAACACCGGGACACCGGCTTGCCGCCCGAGCACTCGGAGCTGCTCGACCGCCGCGGGTCGCTGCAGGTCGGCACCCACCATGAGTGGGTTGCGGCCTTGCTGGCGGAACCAACGGGCCAGCTTGGCGGCCGTGGTCGTCTTGCCCGAGCCTTGGAGCCCGGCCAGCAGCACCACGGTGGGGGGCGCCGACGCGTAGCTGACGCGCAGGGTTTCCCCACCGAGGACGCGCACGAGCTCGTCGTGCACCGCCTTGATGACCTGCTGCGCGGGGCTGAGACTCCGGGAAAGGGCGTCGCCGACGAGCCGGGCGCGCGTGCCCTCCACGAACGAGCGGGTGACCGCGACGTCGACGTCCGCCTCGAGCAGCGCCGTGCGGATCTCGCGCAACGTCTGGTCGACGTCCGCGTCGCTGAGCCGACCACGGCCGCGCAGGCGACCGAGGATCCCGTCGAGCCGATCGGAGAGTCCGTCGAACATGCGGAGTTGGAGGTTACCGGGCCGGCGCGCGCCGAGGGCTCAGCGCGCCTCGCCGCAACGTCATTCGAAGAGCGCGTCCACGAAGCCGTCGGGGTCGAAGGCGACCAGGTCGTCGGGGCCCTCTCCCACGCCCACGAGCTTCACGGGCAAACCGAGCTCTCGCTGGATGGCGACCACGATCCCCCCCTTGGCGGTGCCGTCCAGCTTGGTGAGCACGACGCCGGTGACGCCCACGGCATCGAGAAACTGGCGCGCCTGCGTGAGCCCGTTCTGGCCCGTCGTGGCGTCGAGCACGAGGAGGACTTCGGTCACCTGGCCGGGGGGCCGGTCCGCCACTCGCCGGATCTTCTTCAGCTCCTCGATCAGGTTCACCTTGGTGTGGAGACGACCGGCCGTGTCCGCCAGGACGAGCTCGTTCCCGCGCGCCGATGCCCGCTGCACGGCGTCGAACACCACTGCGCTCGGATCCCCGCCTTCGGCACCCCGCACGATGTTGACGCCGATGCGTTCCGCCCAGCGCTCGAGCTGCTCGCCGGCCGCGGCGCGGAAGGTGTCCCCCGCCGCCAAGACGACCGAGCGTCCGGCCGCCGACTCGCGCCGCGCCACCTTGCCGATCGTCGTCGTCTTGCCCACGCCGTTCACGCCCACGAAGAGCCACACCGTTGTCGCGTCCGGGGCCACCGCCAGGTTGCGGTTGCCGTCGGTGTCGAGCTCCTGGCGCAGGTCCGCCCGAAGGGCATCGACGACCGCATCAGGGCCTCGCAGCTCCCCCGAATGCACGCGGTCTCGCAGCTCGGCGAGCAACGCCGACGTGGTGGCCACGCCCACATCCGCTCTGAGGAGGCCTTCCTCGAGCTCGTCCCACGTCTGCTCGTCGACCGACGATCGCGCCCGCAGCGCTCGGACGTAACCGGAGAGCAGGCCGCGCGTCTTGCCCAAGCGCTCGCGCAGTTCGGGCGGCCCGGCCGGGGCTTCGGTGGGCGCCGGCGCCACCACATCGGGCTCGGCCGCCTCCGGCGGGAGGGGGGCTTGCAGTGGTCCGGGCGCCTCGCCCGCAGGAGCCTCAGCGCGCCGCGGGGGCGCTCCCGGCGGCGCCGGGGGCGCTTCGGTCTGGACCTCGGGGGCGCTCGGCGCAGCCCCGCGCCGGGCCCGCCGGGGCAGGAAGACGAGCAGGCCGACGACGAGGAGTGCGACGACGACCGCGACGACGATCCAAAGCACGAGCACGAGCGAAGGAGCCTACGCGAGGCGCGGTTGCGCCCGGAAAGCCCCGGGCGCAGGTGTCAGGCCGGGCTCGCGCTGACCGCGGGCTCGGACTCCGGCTCGCGTCCCACCTTCTGGCTCACCACCTTGGAGGAACCACCCGGTGTCATGGTGACGCCGTAGAGGGCGTCGGCCGACTCCATCGTCCGCTTCTGGTGGCTCACGATGATGAGCTGTGCCTCTTCGCGGAATTCGTGGAGCAGGTCGAGGAAGCGGTGCAGGTTCACGTCGTCCAGGGCGGCCTCGACCTCGTCGAGGAGGTAGAAGGGCGACGGCCGACTGCGGAACACGGCGAAGAGAAACGCGAGCGACACGAGCGAGCGCTCGCCACCGGACAACAGTGAGAGCTTGCGGACGTTCTTGCCGGCGGGGCGCGCTTCGACTTCCACGCCCGTGTTGAGCAGGTCCTCGGGCTCGGTCAGGCTGAGCCGGCCCGAACCCCCGGGGAACAGCGTCTCGACGAGGACGCGGAAGTGCTCGCTCACATCGGCGAACGCCTCCGCGAACACACGCATGATCTCGTCGTCGACGGCGCGGATGACCTGGTGGAGCTCGCGCCGGGCGCGTCGCACGTCTTCGACCTGTTCCTCGAGGAACCGGTGACGCTCTTCGAGCTCGCCGAGCTCCTCGAGCGCGAGGGGGTTCACCGGTCCGAGCGATGCGAGCTCTGTCTCGATTTCGGCAGCCCGAGCCGCGGCGTCCCGGCCCTCGGGTAGATCCGGGCGGGGCGCGCCGATGGCCTCCTCGGGCGTGCACCCGAGCTCGCGGCGCGCCGCCTCCTGCGCCGCCTCGCGCCGCACCGAGCACTCGGCCAGGTCGAGCTCGACGCGCTGAAGGTCGTGGCGGGTCGAGGTGAGACGTTCTTCGGTGTGCGCACGCTCGTGGCGCAGCGACTCGAGCCGTGCGCCTCCGGCGCGCGCATCCTCGAGCTGACGAGCGCGCCGGTCTCGCAAGACATCGAGCACCGCGCCGAGGCGGGCTGCGTGTCCCTCGACGACGTCGCCGAGGCGAGAAGCGGCAAGCGCTTCCGCTTCGAGCGCGCGCCGGCGCTCCTCCGCGCGGGCGCGTGCCTCGGCGTGGCCGGAGAGGCGGCGTTCGACGTCACCGAGCCGGGCTTCGAGCACAGCGCGACGCTCGGCCAGACCCGCGACTCGAACCTCGAGGTCCCGCCGGAGCAGGGCGACCTGCGACCGACGCTCTTCGAGGCGCCGCCGTGCGTCGTCGGCGTTCGCCAGGCGCCCTGCCGCCGCCACCGCGGCCTCCTGCAGGCCGGGCAGCCGCGCCTCCAGGGCGCGGGCGTCGGCGTTCGCCCGATCGAGGGCTTCTGCCACGACGTCACGGTGCCGCGTCGCCTCGGCGAGCCCCTCGGTGGCCGCCTCGAGCTCGACCCGGGCGCGGTCGAGCGTGGCCGCGAGCACCTCGGCTCGCCGCGCCACGTCGTCGAGGCGCCGGCTGATCTCCGTCGCCTTGTCGCCGGCGTCGGCCGCACGGGTCTGCGCGGCGCCCAGTTGGGACGCGAGATCATCGAGCCGGGCCCGGGCTACTTCCGCTTCGGCGGCCGCTTGCCGCGCCCGCGCGTCCAATGCGGCGCTGCTGCCGCCCACGACCCAGCCGTTCGGCGAGAATCGCCCGCCCTCCCGGCTGACGATCACGAGCTCGGGATGCTCGAGGGCGACGTCGACCGCCTCCCGCCAGCCCCCGTCCACGCACACGACGCCGGCGAGCAGCGTGTCCAGGAGCTCGGACACCGGCGCGCGGCGCGCGTGGACGTGATCGCGCATGAGCTCAGAGCCGGGAGGCGGCGACGCGGCGGCTCGGGCCGGCGACGGGGGCGACGACGTTGGATCGAGCGGCGCCCTCAGGACCGTCCCCGGCACGCCGTGCTCGACGAGCCGCGCCAGCACGGACCGGGCAGGTTCGGCGCCACCCACGACGAGTGCCCGGGCGGCGAAGCCGACTGCGGCTTCGAACCCGGCGCGCCATTCGTCGTCCACGTCGACGAGCTCGTCCAGCGTTCCCAGAACACCGGCGTCGTCGCCCACGGTCGTGGCGGTCGCGCCCCGGGCCTCTTCGACGCGGGTGGCCAACGCCTCGGCGCGAGCCTCGAGCCGATGGACGGTGCGTTCCGCGTCGCGCCGGCGCCCGTCGGCCGCGGCGGCCGCCGCCGTCTCCCGGGCCGCTTCGGCGTGGGCCTCCTCCGCCGATGCCTCGAGACCGGTCGCCTCTGCTCGGAGCGCTTCACGGCGGGCCGCCAGCTCGGTCGCCTCGGCGTCGAGAGCCTCGCGACGCGCCTGGGCCGAGGCCCGGCGGTGCTCGGCTCGTTCGAGGTTCCGCTGCTCGCGCGCCACCGTGCCCCGCACCGACTCCAGTTCGCCCCGGGCGAGCGCCCACGCCCCCTCGGCGCTGCGCAACGTCTCGCTGTCCGCATAGGCCGCTTCGTGGGCGGCGAGGTCAGCCGCGAGCGCCTGCTCGGCCCGCCGGACCTCGTCCCCGTCGGGCGCGAGCTCGCTCTCCCGTCGACGCGTGGCCTCCAGCTCCGACGCCACGCGCGCCGCGTCGGCCTCCAGCGTCGACACGACGTCGACGTCGGCCGATGCGTCGAGCGCCTGCGCGATCGACCGTCTCCGTTCGACCACCACGCCACCCAAGCCGCGACACCGCTCCACGAGGCTCTGCACGCGGGTGAGCGCGGCAACCAGGTCCTCCTCACGCGAGTTGGCGAGCTCCGCCGCCGTCGCATCGGCGGCGGCGTCGAGCTCACGCAGATTCGCAGCGAGGGTCGCCTCCTCGTGCGCGAGCCGTTCGCGCTCCGACGATCCCTGCGCGGCGCGGGAGTCGAATGCCGACAACTCCTGGCCGACGAGGTAGAGACGCAGGGCGAGCAGCTCGTCCGACAACGAGGCGTGGGACCGAGCCGCTTTCGCCTGGCGTTCGAGCGGGCGCATCTGGCGGCGAACCTCGCGCAGGAGGTCGCCCAGGCGGTCCAGGTTCTCCTCGGTGGCGGCCAATCGACGCTCGGCGCGTTCGCGCCGACGCCGGTGCTTCAGGACACCGGCAGCCTCCTCGATCACTGCCCGTCGGTCCTCGGGCCGGGAGTCCAGAATGGCTGCCAACTGGCCCTGGCTCACGATGACGTGCTGTTGGCGGCCGACCCCGGAGTCGGACAAGAGCTCCTGGATGTCGAGCAGGCGGCACGGCTGGCCGTTCAGCGCGTACTCGCTGTCGCCCGAGCGGAACAACGTGCGCGTGATCGTGATCTCGGCGAGTCCGCCCGGCAACCGACCGGCGCGGTTGTCGATGGTGATCGACACCTCGGCGCGACCGAGCGCGGGCCTGTCCGCTGATCCCGCGAAGATGACGTCTTCCATCTTCGACGAGCGCACGGTCCTCGGTCCCTGCGCGCCCAGGACCCACGCCACGGCGTCGACGACGTTCGACTTCCCGCTGCCGTTGGGGCCGACCACGACGGTGACGCCGGGCTCGAGCATCAACGTGCACGGGTCGGCGAAGGACTTGAAGCCCTTCAGGTTCAACGACTTCAGGAACACTGGCGCCACCCTAGCGGCGCGCCCCCTCGCCACTGGGTGACCCCGCGAGCCGCCGCGCGGGGACAAATCGGCACGAGGACGGGCTTGCCGGGGATCAGATCTGGCAGTGCTCGCACAAGAAGGCGGAGCGCCCGTTGACCTTCACTTTCACGATGGAATTCCGGCAGCGGCGACAGGCCCTTCCCTCGCGGTCGTACACCTGGTGCTGGCCCTGGTACTCGCCGACCTCCCCGTAGAGGTCCCGGTACTGCTCGTCGGCGAGCGACGAGCCGCGGTACTTGACCGCCTCGGTCAGCGTCTCGATCATCGACCGGTACAGGCGGCGAATCTCCTGGGCACTGAGCGAGTTCGACTGCCGGTCGTACCTCAGTCCGGCGGCGAAGAGGATCTCGTCGGAGTAGATGTTGCCGATGCCGGCCACGAAGCGCTGGTCCATGAGCAGCGTCTTGAGCGGCGCGGGCCGCTCGGCGAGGAGCAACCCGAAGCGGTCCCAGCTCATGACGTCCTCGAGCGGGTCGAAACCGAGGTGGGCGAGCTCGGGCACCTGCGCGGTCAGCTGGTCGGCGGCGGTGACGAACATCTCACCGAAGGTCCTGGGGTCCACGAACCGGAGCTGGCCGCCCTGGGTGAAGGTGATCACGACGTGGGTGTGCTTGTCGAGCGGGTCCTTGACGCCCTTGGCGCGCAGCAGCTGGCCGCTCATGCCGAGGTGGACCACGAGCACGTCGTCGCCGTCCAGCCCGAACAGGAGGTACTTGCCGGCGCGGCGTATGGAGCTCACGCGCCGTCCCTCGAGCTTCCCTCGGAACTCGGGCCCGCTCTTGTGGCGGCGGATCGACCGCTTGCCCTTCACCTCGACGGTCTTCACCCGGCGGCCCACCACCTCGCGTTCGAGGTCGCGTCGGATGGTTTCGACTTCGGGGAGCTCAGGCACCGCCGCTCACCTCCCCGCCCAGCCCACCGCGCCGCCGGATTCCGCCGTCCCCGGCCAAGGCCCCCCAAGCAACCCGGGCGGCGGCCTGCTCGGCGTCCTTCTTCGACCGTCCCTCGCCGGCTCCCTCCATGCGGCCGCTCACGAAGACCCGGGCGGAGTAGCGCCGAGCATGGTCGGGACCGGTCCCTTCGACCTCGTAGCGGGGCAGCTCACCCACGTGCCGCAGCACGAGCTCTTGCAGCCGGGTCTTGAAGTCCTCGGCCCCGGGCCCCGCGGCGGCATCGACGATGCGCGACCCCAGCAGGCCGAGGACGAAGCGGTCCGCCTCTTCCCAGCCGCCGTCGAGGTAGACCGCCCCGATCACCGCCTCGACGGCGTTGGCCAGGATCGACGCCTTCTCGCGTCCTCCCGACGAGTCTTCGCCTCTGCCCAGCAGCAGGACCGAGCCGAGTTCGAGATCGCCGGCGACGTGGGCGAGCACGCTCGTGTTGACGACCGCGGCCCGCACCTTGGCGAGACCGCCCTCGGACATCTGCGGATAGGCGTGGTACGTGTGTTCCGCGACGATGAGGCCGAGGACGGCGTCGCCCAGGAATTCCAACCGTTCGTTGGAGGGCAGGCCGCCGGCCTCCGCACACCACGAGCGGTGCGAGAGCGCTCGAGCGAGCAACCCCGGCTCCCGGAACGTCACGCCGAGGCGACCGGCCACGGCCACCACGTCCACGTGCGCCAACGCGCCCGTCGCCCCGGTCCCGGCCGCAGCGTCCGACCCTGTGGGCTCGACCACCTCCGCGGTGGTGGTGCCCGATTCGCCGCCCGCCCGGCCGCTCAGACTCGTCCCCGCGTCCGTCGTTTCAGTCAGCCCCCAACTTGGCGACCACGTAATCGACCGCGTCACGGACCGTGCGGAGGTCTTCGAGGTCCTCGTCTTCGATCCGGAAGCCCACCGTCCGCTCGCCGAGGTCCTCTTCGAGCGCTTCGACGAGCTCGATGAGGGCGAGCGAGTCGGCGTCGAGGTCCTCGGCGAACGAGGAGGACTCTTTGATGGTGCCCGGCTCGATCTCGAGGATGTCCGCCAGCTGGTCGCGGATCAGCTCGAACACCTCTTGGCGACCGAGCGGGCTCTTCTCCACGTGGGTCTCTGCGGGCACGTCGTCTCCTGTGGTGGCGCTGGTCTCATGGTCGCGCTGCCGGCGCGAGATCCTACCCGGTCGGGCCCCCTGCTCCGGTGAAATACCAGGTCAGAGGCCACGTTCTGATGGGGGCTCCCACCCCGGGCCGTCGGGGGGCCCGGGGCGGCGTCCGAGGCGACGCGGAGCCGGAGGCTCGGGACCGGGCCGGCCTCAGGCGGCGGTGACCGCTTCGGCGACCCGCTCGACGAGACCGCCAACAGCCAGGTCCCGGGCAACCCGGATCGCCGACACCATGGCGTGCTCGTTGGACGAGCCGTGGCTGATCACGCACACGCCGTCCACGCCGAGGAGCATCGCCCCACCCACCGAGTCGGGGTCGAACTCGGCCGCGAGCGGCGCGAGCTTGGGCAGCATGACCTCGGCGGCGGCCCTGGCGTCGTCGTCCGCCGCGAACACCTCGAGGAGCGTGTCCATGAAGAAGCGCAGGGACCCCTCGAGCGTCTTGAGGGCGACGTTGCCGGTGAACCCGTCGGTGACGACCACGTCGACGCCGGCGTGCAGGAGGTCACGGCCCTCGACGTTGCCGGCGAAGTGCACGCCGGATGCGCGCTCGAGGAGGGCGTGCGCCTCCTTGACGAGGGGGCTTCCCTTCGTCTTCTCCTCGCCGATCGACAGCAGCGCCACCGACGGCCGGTGCACCCCGTACCGGGCGGAGGAATACGCGGTACCCATCTGCGCGAACTGCACGAGCATCGCCGGCGTGCACTCGGCGTTGGCGCCGGCATCGAGGAGCACCGTGGGGTGCCCGCCGAGCTGAGGGATCGGCGTGGCGATGGCGGGCCGCACCACACCCTTCAGCCGGCCCATGCGCAGCAGCGCGCTCGCCATCGTCGCGCCCGTGTTGCCCGCGCTCACCATGGCGAGGGCACGGCCGTCGCGCACCGCTTCAGCGGCGCGGACGAGCGACGAGTCCTTCTTCCGCCGCACCGACCCGGCCGGGTCCTCGTCCATGGCGATCACCTCGGACGCCGGGATGAGCCCGAGGTCGCCGGTGTCCCCCACGAGCTCGGGCGAACCGACGAGCACGACCGGGACGTCGTACTCCAAGGCGGCTCGTCGGGCGCCGGCGATGATCTCCCCCGGGGCCTTGTCCCCGCCCATGGCGTCGACGGCGACCGGCAACGCGTCGAGGGACGCCTCGGGTCGTGGCCGAGGCGCCCTCACTAGTCGATCTCGATCGCCTGCCGGCCCTTGTACCAGCCGCAGTTGGGGCACACCACGTGCGGCACCTTGGCGTGGTGGCACTGCGGGCACACGCTGCGCGCGGGACGGGCGAGCGTCCAGTTGGACGCCCTGCGGCTCCGGCTCTTCGCTTTGGAGGTCTTCTTCTTGGGGACGGCCATCGTCGGTCACCTCGGGCGGGGCGCCACCGCTCGAACAGGGCTCAGTTCGAGCGGACTCGACTCGAACGCACGGGAACGGAAACGCGCCAGGTTATCCCGTTCGCCGACGACCTCGACCCGGTGGCGCGCCCTGCCCGCCCGGCTGACCCCCGCCAGTCCGAGGGGCGTCGGCGGCGTGGGTGTCGCCTGCGCTCGGCGTCGGATCGGGGCTCGGCGTCGGATCGGGGCTCGGCGTCGGATCGGGGGTCGGACTGCCCGCCGACGACTCGGAGGCCAGGGCATCCAGGGCGGCCCACCGGGGGTCACGCGCCGGCACGCACTCGCAGCTTTCGAAGTTGCGGTTGACACCGCACGTGGGGCACAGGCCGAGGCAGTCCGGCCGGCACAGCGGTGCCTGCGGCAGCTCGAGAAGGACGGCGTCGTGCACGAGAGGCTCCAAGTCGACTTCGTCGTCGACGAGCGGATAGGTCTCTTCGCCGTCCCCACCTTGCGTGAACAGCTCGCGCACGGGCACCTCGATCACGCCCGACGCGGGTTCGAGGCACCGCCGGCACTCGCCTTTCCACGGCGCGCTCACGGTGCCGGTCACGGCAATTCCGCCGACGGCGGATTCGAGGGTCACGTCGGCCACGAGGAGCGCGCCCGGCACCACGGCACTCCCCGTGCACGCGAGCTCCTCGATCGACCCTTCGCGGCGCTCGTGACGGCGGCTGCCGACGGTCTGCCGGAGCCGGGCCACCGAGACGACGAACGGCCGTGCCGACATGGTCGAGAGGGTCAGGGTTGGTCCTGGTCGAAGAAGCCCGGCTCCCCGGGGGCCGGCCCGGCGTCGAGGTGTTCGGCGCCTTGGCGGTCGTGCGGCAACGGTGGCGGGACCGCCTGGAGCTTCTCGCGCCCGGACTGCACGGTCTTCAACGTCCGTTCGAGAACGATCTCGAATCGGCCGAGGCGCTTGTCGCAGTAGTCCTCGGCTTCGTGGCGGAGCCGGCGGGCCTCTTCTCGAGCGTCGTCGACGATGCGCTGGGCCACCTGGTTGGCCTGCCGCACGATCTCGGTCCGCTGGACCATGCGCTCGGCCTGGGCTCGGACGTCTTCGAGGAGGTTGTCCGCCTCACGCTGCCGGGCGGCGAGGAACTCGTCACGCTCGCGCAAGAGCCAGCGCGCCTGGCGCACCTCGTCGGGCTGGCGCTCGGCGGCGCGCTGAAGGACGTCGAGCAGCTCCTGGCGGTCGACCAGCGCCGACGTCGACAGCGGCATGGTGCGGGCCGAAGAGACCATGTCGACGGCCCGCCCGAGGAGCGCTTCGACGCTGTCGTCGTCGACCTCGCGCGGCTCGTCGTCGAAGTCCTCGTCGATGAGCCCACCGTCGGTCACGTCGAGAACTTCTCCTTCAGGCGGACGGCCACGGGGACCGGCACGAACGGCGACACGTCGCCGCCGTAGCGCGCCACCTCACGCAACAGGCGCGACGCGAAGAACGAGGTCTTCGAGCTGGTGGGGATGAACAAGGTGTCGATCCCGGACAACTGGCGGTTCATCTGCGCCATCTGCAGCTCGTTCTCGAAGTCCGACACGGCCCGCAGGCCCCGCACGATGGCGGTGGCACCGAGGTCACGCGCCACGTTGACGACCAGGGTGGAGACCGACGTGATGCGCACGTTGTCGAGGTGGGCGAGGACCTCGCCGAGCATCTCCTCGCGCTCGGCGAAGCTGAAGAGGGGCTCCGCCTTCTGGGGGTTGCGCAGGACGGCCACGACCACCTCGTCGAAAAGGTGACCGGCGCGCTCCACCACCTCGAGATGCCCGTTGTGGAACGGGTCGAACGAGCCGGGGAACAAGACAGTCGTCACGGGGTGCCGTTGCCCTCCTCGCTCGTCGGGCTGGTCGGGCTGGCCCGACCGGTCGCGCTGGTCGAACCGGTCGAGCTGGCTCCGATCGGGCGGGCCACGGTCACGAGCGTACCGCCGTACCGCTTGTTCTTGACGGTCTTCCACCCGTCGGGCACGGGGGGCGGGCGCGACGACTCGAGCACCGCCACCCCGGCGTCGAGCCGACTGAGCACGTCGTCCCAGGCGTCGAAGTCGTAGGGCGGATCACACAGCGCGACGTCGAAACGCGGGGCGGTGTCGAGATACCGCAGCACGTCCTGGCGCACGATCCTGCCGCGCTCGGACAGGCCGAGCGAGCCGAGATTGGCCTCGAGCGCCCGGCACGCAGCGGGCGCGTTGTCGACGAACACCACCGAGGCGGCCCCACGCGACAGGGCTTCGATGCCCATGGCACCGCTTCCCGCGTACAGGTCCACCACCGACGTGCCCTCGAGGTCGAGCAGGCTGCCGAGGACGCTGTAGACCGCTTCGCGCACCCGGTCCGAGGTCGGTCGGGTTCCTCGACCGGGCGGTGCGCGCAGCCGTCGGCCCCGGAGGGTGCCGGCAATGACGCGCACCGCTGTGAGCGTAGCGGGGCGCGTCAGCTCTTCAGGAGATAGGCAGCCTCGTCCTCGCCGATGAAGAGGCGGATCTCGTCGGCGAGGAGCGCGTCGGCCTCCAGGAAGGGATCGTCGGCGAGCAGGTCTTCGGCCACGGCGCGCGCCGCCTCGACGAGCGGCCGGTCGGCGCGCCGCAGCGAGGCCAGCTTCAGGTCGCTGCGCCCCTTCTGACGCGTGCCCAGGACGCTGCCTTCGCCGCGGACCTCGAGGTCGACGTCGGCCAGCTCGAAGCCATCGGTGGTGGCCACGAGCGCCTCGAGCCGGCGGGTGGCATCAGGCGCGCTCGTGGTGGACAAGAGGAAGCACCACGAGCGGCGGTGCGACCGGCCCACCCGACCCCGGAGCTGGTGCAGCTGCGCGATGCCGAACCGGTCGGCGTCCTCGACGACCATGACGGTGGCCTCGGGCACGTCCACGCCCACCTCGATGACCGTGGTCGCCACGAGGACCTCGACCTCTCCCGACCGGAACCGCTCCATCACGGTTTCCTTGTCCTGCGCCTTCAGCTGCCCGTGCACCAGCCCGAGCCGCAGGCCTGCGAGGCGTCCCGCCTCGAGCCGCGCCAGCTCCTCGGTCGCCGAGTTGGCCTGGACGCGCTCGGATCCGTCGACGAGCGGGCACACCACGTAGGCGCGGTTGCCCGCCTCGACCTCGTCACGGACCCGGTTCCACACGTCGTCTTCGTCGGCCGGCGTGCGAGGCCAGACGGTGTCGACCGGGGTCCGGCCCTCGGGCAGCTCGTCGAGCTCGGTCACGTCGAGGTCGCCGAACACGGCCATGGCGGCGGTGCGGGGGATGGGCGTTGCCGTCATGACCAGCAGGTCGGGGTCGGCGCCCTCGCCCGCCGCGCCGTGGCGCCCTTTGGAGCGCAGGGCCTCGCGCTGCTCCACGCCGAACCGGTGCTGCTCGTCGATGACCACGACCCCGAGCCTCGAGAATTGGACGTCCCCGGTGAGCAGCGCATGGGTGCCCACGATCAGGTCGAGGTCGCCCGAGCGCAGGTCCTCGTGCAGACGCGCCCGTTCGCTCGCCGGTGTGCGGCTCGTGAGCAACCGCAGCGAGAGCGGCCGCGATCCCCCGAGACGTGTCGGATCCGGGATGACGAGGTCGCGCACGAGCGAGCGCACCGACATGAAGTGCTGCTCGGCGAGGACCTCGGTCGGGGCCATGAGCGCCCCCTGGCGACCCCCCTGCACCGCGGTCAACAGCGCGCACAGCGCCACGACGGTCTTCCCCGAACCGACGTCTCCTTGCAGCAGCCGGTGCATGGGCCTGGGTGCAGCCAGGTCGCGCCCGATCTCGCCGATGGCCCGGTGCTGCGCGCCGGTCAAGCGGAACGGCAGCTGGTCGACGAAGGCGCCCACGAGGTCCGGCGATGACCCAGACGGCGCCGGGTGCGCGATGCCGCGCGCGTCGCGCTCCAGGGCGTTGCGGCGCATGACCACCTCGAGCTGCAGCCGGAGCAGCTCGTCGAAGGCGAGCCGCTGCCGGGCGCGACCCTTGTCGGCGAATGTCTCGGGGGCGTGGATCGCACCGAACGCCGCGGTCCGGTCCAGGAAGTCGAATTCTCGGCGCCAGCGCTCGGAGACCGGATCGTGCAGCGTGCCCGCCCGGTGGAGTGCTTCTGCCACCCACTCGCCGAATTCCCACCCGGCGATGCCGCTCTTCTCCGACGTCGGGTAGATGGGGACGATCCGCCCCGTTCGGTTTCCGATCAGGTCCACGACGGGGTTGGTGAACTGGCGTCGCCCGCGGTAGGTGTCGAGCTTGCCGAAGAAGAGCGCTTCGGTGCCGACCGGCAGCTGCTTCGCCCGCCACGGCTGGTTGAAGAACGTGACCTTGAGCGCACCCGAGCCGTCGCGCACCTCGAGCTCGACGATGGAGCGGCCACCCCTCGTCCGCCGCCCCCTCCCCGAGGTCACGCGGGCCAGCACGAGGCATTCGTCGCCGGGGCGCAGCTCGCTCACCTCGGCCTGGCGCGTGCGGTCGATGTAACGACGGGGGTAGTGCGTGACGAGGTCGAGGACGGTGTGGATCCCCAGCGCGGCGAGCGCCTCTTGGCGACGCTCGCCCACCTTGCTGATGTCGCTCACCGGGATGGCGTCGAGCCGTGTCAGGGTGCGCCCCGCCGGCGTCGTCGTCCCCGGGGCCTCTGTCCGGCGCCCGACCCGCGCCTGCGCCCGTGTCACTCGATGCTGATGAGGTACGGATACAGCGGCTGGCCGCCGCGGTGCACCTCCACCGCCACGTCGGGCCGGTGCTCGGCCAGCCACTCCGACACTCGCCGGGTCTCGCCCGGCCCGGCACCCTCCCCCTCGATCAGGGTGACGAGCTCATGGTCGGCCGACAGCAACTTGCCCAGCAACCCGCAGGTGGCCTCGGCGACCGAGTCCCCCACCACCTCGACGCCGTCGCGTGAGAGGCCCATCCAGTCCCCGGCGCGGATCGGGCCCGCCGGGCCGGTGGCGTCCCGCACGGCCTGAGTGACCTCGCCGGCCACCACGCGGCGCGCGGACTCCGACATCGCCCGGACGTTGTCCTCCGCGCCTGCCCCCGGGTCGAACTCGAGCAGCGCGGCGAAGCCCTCGACGATGCCGCTCGTCGGCACCACCCGGGCGACCTTCGTGCTGAGCTCGCACACCTGCATGGCGACCGGGTGGATGTTGTCGTTGTTGGGCAGCAGCACGACCTCGGGCGACGGCACGGCCTCCACCACCTCGAGGATCTGGGCCGTGGAGGGGTTCATGGACTGCCCCCCCGCCACCAGGTGGTGAACACCCAGCGACCGGAAGATGCGGCCCACGCCTTCGCCGGTCGCCACGGCCACCACGGCGGACCGGGACACCGGGACGTCGTGCGACGGCGCGTCGGGGAGCCCGGCGCTCTCGCGCACCCAGCGTTCCTCGTCGACCTGGTCCGACAGATCGGTGACGCGGATGTCACGCGGGCGCCCGACGTCGAGCGCGGCCTCGATGGCCCCGCCTACGTCGTCGGTGTGGATGTGGCAGTTCCACAGGCCGTCGCCCCCGACCACGACGATGGAGTCGCCGATGCCCGCCCACACGTCCTTGAACGCGTCGACGGTGTCGTCGGGGGCCTCGAGCAGGTACATCACCTCGTACCGGAGCATGCCGTCCGGGTGTGACTCGGTGGCGCCGGACGCCATGCGCGGCAGCGCGTCGGCGGCGACCGGGCGCAGCGCCTCGCTCGCGGGAGGAGCCTCGGGCAGGGCCCGGTCGTCCACCACGTTGAGGGCCGCGTCGAGCAGCAGCACGTAGCCGGTCCCCCCGGCGTCGACCACGCCGGCCTGGGCGAGCACGTGCAGCTGGTCGGGGGTGTGGGCCAACGCGTCGGCGGCCGCGTGGCGCGCGGAGTCGAGCACGGCCACCAGCGCGGCCCCGTCCTGCGCGGCGTGCTCGGCCCCTTCGGCGGCCGCCCGCGCCACGGTGAGGATCGTGCCCTCCACGGGCCGGAGGACCGCTTGGCGCGCGGCGTCACTGGCGGCGGTGAGTGCGCGGGCGAGGTCAGGGGCTTCGGCCTCGTCGTCTTCGGCGAGGACGTTCGTGAACCCGCGCAGCAGCTGGCAGAGGATGACGCCCGAGTTGCCGCGCGCCCCCATGAGCGAGCCGTGCGCCACCGCCTTGCACACCTCCGCCATCTGCACCCTGCCGTCGGAGGGCACGCGCACCCCCGCGCCGTTGGGAGTGACGTCGTCGATGGCGTGGAGCCCGTCGAGGCGCGCCAGCTCCTGCACCACCGAGTCCACGGTGAGCGCCATGTTCGTGCCGGTGTCGCCGTCGGGCACCGGGTACACGTTGAGCGCGTTGATCGCCTCCTGGTGCAGCCGGAGCACGTGCCGGTACGTGACGATGGTCGCCACCAGGTCAGCGGCCCGGAGCTTCCCCGAGGACTCCATGGCGAGGATGCTAATCTTCGGGGTTCAACCCTTCGGTTCTTCCCAGGAGCGTCCGCGCCGTGGCAGCAGTGTGCGAAATCTGTGGCAAACATCCTTCCTTCGGGATGAGCCTCAGCCACTCCCACCGCCGGACCAAGCGGCGCTGGAACCCGAACATCCAGCGCGTCCGCGCCGTGGTGAAGGGATCGCCGCGGCGCGTCGACGTGTGCACGGCGTGCATCCGCGCCGGCAAGGTCACGAAGCCCGCCCGCCGCCAAGGCGCGCGCACCGCATAGATCCGTCCACGCCGGCGGGAACCCCTACCGCCAGGGGTGCTCCCAGCCGGACCGTTCGACCCGGTGGCCGTCCAGCGTCCGCTCGGCGACATCCGCGGTGCACGCGCCGATCATGACCGGGCGCCGCGTCCCCGCCCGGGCGAACTCGGCTGCGAGGCGGTCGCCGTGCGGCGCGGCGAAGACGAGCTCGTAGTCCTCCCCGCCGCCGAGCGCGTCCTCGAGCGTCGCTCCCGCGAACACCGGGACGCGCGCCAAAGCGAATCCCACGCCCGACGCGTCGGCCAGCTGCCACAGGTCCGAGAGCAGGCCGTCGGAAACGTCGACCATGGCGGTGGCGCCGCCACGCCGGGCCGCGTCGCCCTCGGACAGACGCGCCACGGGCCGGCAGTGGGCCTCGAGCAACGCTCCCGTCACGTCGTCGTGGGCGCCGCCGTGGCGCGTCCCGCCGGCGAGCACCGGAGGCGGCCCGGCCCCCGCGCGGAGCGCCCGCAACCCCGCGGCGGCGCCGCCCACCGGTCCGGTCACGAAGAGGTGGTCGCCCGGGCGGGCCCCGTCCCGCAGGACGGGCGCGCCGTCGTCGGGCACGTGCCCGGTGACGGTGACCGAGACCACCACCGCGGGCGCCCCTGACAGGTCACCGCCCACCAGCGCGCACCCGTGCGCCCGGGCGCAGGCGTCGATGCCCTCGTACAGCAGGTCGAGGTCGGTGTCCGGAGGGCCGGCCACCCCCACGACCGCCTGGTCGGCGCGCCCGCCCATGGCGGCGACGTCGCTCAAGGCGCCCGCGAGCGCGCGCCAGCCGAGGACGTCGATGCCCACGACGTCGAGGTCGGCGTGCACGCCGGCCACCGCCAGGTCCGTGGTGAGCAGGAGCTGCCGCCACGGCCAGGACAGCACGGCCGCGTCGTCCCCGATCCAGACCTCGTCCGCCGGAGGACCGGGGAGACGTCGGCGCAGGCGGTCGATGGCGGCGAGCTCGCCGCGTCCGCGCCCCGCATCGGCGCTGCCACCCGGTGTGGCTTCTGAGTTGGGAGCGCGCATGGGGAAATGCCTACCATTGAAGGTTGCGGCGGCTTGACGTGCGTCGGCGCCGCGCTGCCCCGGTGAGACCGAGGCCGCCACAGCGCAGGTCCGCCCCACTCACCGGCGGATGACAACAGGAGGTCGTTTCCCCACATGCCGCCCACCGCCCATCGCAAGCTCCTGGCCTGGGTCGAGGAGGTGGCCCGCCTCACCACGCCGGACCGGGTCGAGTGGTGCGACGGCAGTGAGGAGGAGTACCAGCGCCTGTGCCAGCTGCTCGTGGACGGCGGCACCTTCACCCGGCTGTCCGAGGCCAAGCGTCCGGGGAGCTTCTGGGCGAGGTCGGACCCCGCAGACGTGGCACGGGTCGAGGACCGGACCTTCATCTGCTCCAAGGACGAGGTCGACGCCGGGCCGACCAACAACTGGCGCGACCCCGACGAGATGCGCGCCACGCTCACGGACCTGTTCCGGGGCTGCATGCGCGGCCGCACCATGTACGTGGTCCCGTTCTCGATGGGCCCGCTCGGGTCCCCCATCGCGCACATCGGGATCGAGGTCACCGACTCGCCCTACGTCGCCGTGTCGATGCGGATCACGACGCGCATGGGGAGGGGGGCGCTCGAGGTCCTCGGCTCCGACGGGGAGTTCGTGCCGTGCCTGCACTCGGTGGGCGCGCCACTCGCCCCCGGTGAGCAGGACGTGGCCTGGCCGTGCAACCCCGACAACAAGTACATCGTCCACTTTCCCGAGACCCGGGAGATCTGGTCGTACGGGTCCGGCTACGGCGGCAACGCCCTCTTGGGCAAGAAATGCTTCGCGTTGCGCATCGCGTCGGTCATGGCACGCGACGACGGCTGGCTCGCCGAGCACATGCTCGTGCTCAAGCTGACGTCCCCCGACGGCGACGTGCGCTACGTGTCGGGCGGCTTCCCCTCGGCGTGCGGCAAGACGAACCTGGCCATGCTCGTCCCCACCATCCCGGGGTGGAAGGTCGAGACCATCGGGGACGACATCTGCTGGATGAAGTTCGGCGACGACGGCCGGCTGTACGCCATCAACCCCGAGGCCGGCTTCTTCGGCGTGGCCCCCGGCACCTCCACCGAGACGAACGCCAACGCCATGAAGACCATGCAGCGCAACTGCATCTTCACCAACACCGCGCTGACCGACGACGGGGACGTGTGGTGGGAGGGGATGTCGACCACCACCCCGGCGCACCTGACGGACTGGCGCGGCAACTCGTGGACGCCGGACACCGGCACACCAGCCGCCCACCCCAACGCGCGGTTCACCGTCTCCGCCGCCCAGAACCCGGCGTGCGCCCCGGAGTGGGAGGACCCGAAGGGCGTGCCCATCTCGGCGATCCTCTTCGGGGGGCGCCGGCGCACGACAGTGCCGCTCGTCACCGAGTCCTTCGACTGGGCGCATGGGGTGTTCCTGGGGTCGATCCTCTCCTCGGAGACCACGGCCGCCGCCGCGGGGAAGGTGGGCAACCTGCGACGGGACCCCTTCGCCATGCTGCCGTTCTGCGGGTACAACATGGCGGACTACTTCGCCCACTGGCTCCACATCGGCAAGTCGACCGACGCCAGCAAGCTGCCGCGCATCTACTACGTCAACTGGTTCCGCCGCGACGCCGACGGCAGTTTCCTGTGGCCCGGCTACGGCGAGAACTCTCGGGTGCTCGCCTGGATCGTCGAGCGCACCGCGGGCCATGCCGAGGCCACCGAGACGGCAATCGGGAACGTTCCCGCCCCCGGCGCCATCGACACCGACGGCCTCGACATCGACAAGGAGGCCATGGCCGAGCTGCTCGCGGTGGACGACGACGACTGGCGCGCCGAGGTGCCGCTCATCCGCGAGCACTACGCCAAGTTCGGCGACCACCTGCCCGTCGAGCTCGCCGACCAGGTCGACGCACTGGAGCGACGCCTGGGCTGATCAGACCGCGCCGGGCCAGCGGTGGCGGAGCGCGCGCCGGCTCGTCAGGTACGACAGCCCGGACACCGCGGCCACCGCGCCGATGACGATGTCGCCGGACTCGAGCGGCAGGGTGACGAGCACGCCGACGAGCGCGCCGATGACCCAGACCAGCTGAAGGCGGGTCTCGAAGCGCGCGAAGGCCCGGCCCTGCGCGGCGGCGGGCACGAAGCGTTGCACCAGCGCGTCGAAGGCGGGCTTGGCGGCCGCGCCGGCCACGCCGATCACGAAAGCCAGCAAGGTCTGGATGAGCGTGCCGCCCACGATCGCGGCCAGCGCGCCCGCCACCGCCACGATCCAGATCGACAGGCCGAGGATCTGCGGCTCGCGGATCCGCCGGCGCGCCTTCGGGACGAGGAGCACGCCCACGATGGCGCCCGCCACGGTGGCCGCGAGGAAGAGTCCGATCCAGAACGTCACGTGCGACGTGTGGTGGCGGCGCAGCGAAAAAGCGAGAAAGAAGGTGAGGAAGCCCACGAGGCCCTTCAGCACCGACATCGCCGACAAGGCGAGGACGACCTCGGGGTGCGTGTTGAACCGCGGCCCGAGCGCGGTCACCGGTCCCTGCCGCGCCCACGAGTCGAACCCCTCGGACGGTCCCGCCGACACCTCGGCGCCGGTGACGGGCACCTGCAGCGTCGGGGCCATGCCGGGTTCGTCCGCGGCGACGGGGTGCCGGCGGGACTGGGCCCAGTCGCCCCCGGAACCCCGCCGCACCGGCAGGCGGACGGCGGTCACGGTGCAGGCCAGGAAGACCACCACGTCGAGCCGCAGCACCCATTCGCCTCCGAACAGGTTGAGGATGCCGATGGCGGGCAGCGAGGCCGCGAAACCGGCGAGCGACGCCAGGAGGCCCAGGCGGGCATTGGCGGTCGCGAGGGCGTCTTCGTCGGGGCCGTCGCTGCCCACCGCCACCGTCCCGGGAGCGCTCTGGGCGAGCGCGCTCGTCGCGGCGACCGGGTCGGTGCCACCTGCTCCGGGGCGGCGAGAGGTGGGCGGAGCCACCACGAGCGGAACGAGGGCCCCCTTGGTCACCAGGTAGACCTTCGACAACACGAGCATGGCGAAGGCCTCGGGGAACAACAGCAGGCTGTGCAGCCCGTTCGCCATCACGAAGCACATCCCGGCGCGCGCCGCCGCCGAGGCGACCACCACTGCCCGGCGGGCGCCGCGGCTCCGGTCGATCACCGGGCCGAGCAACGGCGCCACCACTGCGAACGGGGTCATCGTGAGCAGCAGGTAGAGGATGACCCGGCTCTCGGCGGCCTTCGGCGAAATGGAGAAGAACAAAGAACCGGCCAACGAGATCGTCACGAACGCGTCGCCGGCGGTGGAGAGCACGTGCGTCAGCGCGAGGCGCCCGAACGGCGTGCGCTGGTCGAGAAGGGCGGCGAACGCGTCGCGCATCTGGCGAACGATGCGGGCGGATGCCTCGCGCCCTCGACCCGGCACGCTCAGAGCCTATGGCCCGGTACCCCCGGCCCGGCCGCCACTACCATGACGTGCGGCGGCACGAGGGAGGAGACGACGATGGCGGTGACGGCATACGTGCTGATCCAGACCGAGGTCGGCAAGGCGGCCTACGTGGCACAACAGGTCCGCAGCATCAACGGCGTCGTCTCGGCCGAGGACGTCACCGGTCCCTACGACGTGATCGTGCGGACCGAGGCCCCCTCGGTCGACGACCTCGGGCGCATGGTGGTGAGCCACATCCAGCTCATCGAGGGCATCACCCGCACGGTGACGTGCCCGGTCGTGAACCTCTGATCCCGCTCGGGGGCCTTGCCGGTCAGCCGAGTCAGCCCTCTCAGCCGACTCAGCCCACTCAGCCGAGTCAGCCCTCTCAGCCGAGTCAGCCCTCTCAGCCGACTCAGCCCACTCAGTCCACTCAGTCCGCTCAGTCCGCTCAGTCCACGACGCCCGACGCGCGCAGCTCTTCCACGCGCGCCTTGTCGATCCCCCAGTCCGCGAGAGCGGTCTCCGCGTCCTGACCCGCGACCGGCGGGGGGTTGCGGATGGTGGCGGGCGTCCGGCTGAAGCGCGGCGCGGGGGCGGGCTGCACGACCCCTTCGACCTCGACAAAGGTGGCTCGGTGCCGGTTGTGGGGATGCTCGTGCGCCTCCCACGGTGACAGCACCGGCGCACCGCACGCGTCGGTCCCCGCGAACGCGTCGGTCCACTCGTCGCGCGTGCGCGTGCGGAAGATGGACCTGAACCGCTCCTTCATCGCCGGCCACTGCGTCCGGTCGTTCTGCTCGGGAAGGTCCTCGCCCTGGAGCCCCAGTACGCGCACCAGCTCCGCGTAGAACCGCGCTTCGAGCGCGCCGACCGCGAAGAACTTGCCGTCCGCTGTTTCGTACACCTCGTAGAACGGGGCACCGGAGTCGAGGAGGTTCACGCCCCTTCCCTCCGTCCACATCCCCAGCTGTCGGAACGCCATGGTCATCGTCATGAGCGACGCCGCGCCGTCGACCATGGCGGCGTCCACCACCTGTCCCTGGCCCGAGCGAGCCGCCTCCACCAGTGCGGCGCTGATCCCGAAGGCCATGAGCATCCCCCCGCCGCCGAAGTCACCGACCAGGTTGAGGGGCGGGACCGGAGGCTCACCGGCGCGCCCGATGGGCCACAGCGCACCGGCGAGCGCGATGTAGTCGATGTCGTGGCCCGCCGACTGGGCCATCGGGCCCTGTTGCCCCCACCCGGTCATGCGTCCGTAGACGAGGCGAGGGTTCTTGGCCAGGCACTCGTCGGGGCCGAGCCCGAGCCGCTCGGCGACACCCGGCCGCCACCCTTCCACCAGCGCATCGGCCTCGCCCACGAGGTCGAGGACGAGGCCCACGCCGTCGGCGTGCTTCAGGTCGACAGCCACCGAGCGCCGGCTCCGGTTCAAGAGGTCCCAGTGCGGGCCCGCCGACGCCGGCGGCGGGCTGCCCGTGGCGCGATCGACGCGCAAGACGTCTGCGCCTGCGTCCGCGAGGAGCATGCACGCGTACGGGCCGGGCCCGATGCCGGCGAGCTCGACGATGCGGACGCCCTCGAGTGGGCCGCTCATGGATCGCTCCTCACTGTGTTGATCGGCGCTGTGTTGATCGGCGCTGTGTTGATCGGCGCTGTTTTGATCGGCGCTGTTTTGATGGGCGCTGTTTTGATCGGCGCTGGGTTGTTCGTCACCGACTGTCCCGCCCTGTCGCCGTGGCGTTGGCGACCATGGCATCGACGACCTCCGCCCACACCGCGGGCGGCAGCTCGTGGCCCATGTCCGGCACCACCATGAGACGCGCGCCGGGGATGGCACGCGCGGTGGCCTCTCCCCCGTCCAGCGGCACCAGGGTGTCGGCGTCACCGTGGATCACGAGCGTCGGCACGTGCACCGACGACAACGCCGCGGTGCGGTCGCCCGACGCCACGATCGCCATCATCTGGCGAGCGGTCCCCTCAGGGTTGAGGCCGCGGTCGTAGAAGCGCTCGAACCGCTGTCGTCGCCACGCCTCGTCGACGAGCGCGCCTTTGGACCCGATGATGCGCTGGTTGGCGAGCTCGGTGTCGAGGTACTCCTCGCGGCTCCTGGGCGGCCGCTTCATCAGGACCGCCATCGCCTCAGGCGTGGGACGGCCGACGTCGTCCGCGCCGGTCATGGACATGATCGAGCACAGGCTGAGGACGCGCGTCGGGTGGCGGATGGCGAGCGTCTGGCCGATCATGCCGCCCATCGAGGTGCCGGCGACGTGCGCGCCGGCGATGTCCAGCGCGTCGAGAAGCCCCGCGGCGTCGTCCGCCATGTCCTCGAGCGCGTAGGCGACGGCGGCTCGGCCACCGCGGCGTGCCGCGGCGAGGTCGAACGGCGGGCCGCCCTCGATCGACGTCGACAGCCCGGCGTCGCGGTTGTCGAAGCGCAGCACCCGGAAGCCCCGGTCAACCAACAGCCCGCAGAACGCGTCGTCCCATCCGATGAGCTGACGGCTGAGTCCCGCGATGAGGACGAAAACAGGGTCGCCGTCCCGGCCGAGCAGGTCGAAACAGATCGTCACCTTGCCGACGTCGACCCGGTCCACGCCCGGGATGCTGTCCGCGGTCGCGGTCGAGGGTCAAGACGGCGAGCCGTGCGATGCTCTGACCGTGACCGAGCCGACGGCCCCCGGGTCGGTGCCCGGGGCGTCCGGCGTGCGCGCTCACAGCCCGGGTCGCGTCAACCTCATCGGCGACCACACCGACTACAACGAGGGCGTCGCGCTCCCGCTCGCCATCGACCTGGGCACGTCGGTGACGTTCGTCCCCGACACGACACTGCGCGTGGTGCTGCGCGCCGAGGGCGAGCCCGAGCCTGCCGACGTCGACGTGCACGTGCCCCTCGACCCGGCGTCGCTACTGGCGTTCGAACCCCGCTGGGCGCGCTACGTCGCCGCGGTGGTGGCGCTCGTGCGGCCGGCCACCGGCGGTCGGGGTGTCGTCCAGACGACGCTGCCCGTCGGGGCAGGCCTCTCCTCGAGCGCCGCGCTCGAGGTGGCCACCGCGCTGGCACTCGGCTTCGAGGGCCAGCCGCTCGTCTTGGCCCGCACCTGTCAGCGCGCCGAGCACGCCGCCACCGGCGTGGCGTCGGGCCTCATGGACCAGCTCGTGGTGAGCGCGGCGCGCCCGGGCTGCGCCACCTACATCGACTTCGCGGACTGCAGCGTCGACCACGTCGCGGTCCCCGAGGGGATCGACATCGTGGTGGTGCACTCGGGCGAGCGCCGGACCCTCGATCGTTCGGGGTACGCGGCCCGCCAGGCCGAATGCGAGGCAGCCGCCTACCGGCTCGGTCCGCTCGGACGGATCGACCCCCAGTCCGCCCTGGCACTGCCGGATGCGGTATTGCGTCGGCGCGCTCGGCACGTGGTGAGTGAATGCGACCGGGTGAAGTGGATGGTGGCGGCGCTGCGCGCCGGCGACCTCGTCGAGGCCGGCAGGCTCATGACCGCGAGCCACGAAAGCCTGGCGCGCGACTTCGAGGTGTCCACGCCCCGGCTCGACGAACTCGTGGGCTGGCTCGTGACCCGACCCGGCGTGTACGGCGCGCGCCTCACCGGCGCGGGCTTCGGCGGGTGCGTGGTGGCCCTGACCGAACCGGGTGCGGTCGACCTCACCGAACCGCGCACGCCAGCCTGGCGGGTCAGGCCGGCCGGTGGGGCGTCCGTGGCGGCGTTTCCCGGGCCGGACTGAACCTCAGAGGCGCTCGAGGAGCGCGGTCTTCTTCGTCTCGAACTCGTCGTCGGTGACGATGCCGCGCCGGCGCAGCTCGTCGAGCTCGACGAGACGGTCGACGACCGACCGCTCGCCCGGCCGCGGCCCGGTCACGGCGGCCGTCCCCTTCGGAGGGGTGTCACCGGCGCTGAGGGGCCGGTTGCCGTCGAGCCGCAACCGGGGACCGGGGACGATCGGGCGCACCCGGCGGTGCACCGCGTCGATCTGCTCGGTGATGAGGCTCTGCACGACGGCCGGTCGCGGCACGTGGTCGAAGACCACGACACCGAGGTCACCACCCATCTCCACGATGAGCTCGCCGGTTCGCAACATGCGCGCCGCGATCGTCTGTCGGAACGACAGCTGGTTCACGCGCTCGAGGCGCAACTCCAGCCCCCGGCGCGCCACCACGCCCGAACGTTGCACGATGCGGCTCGTCGTGAGCACGAGGCTCGTGGTGAACCACCGGACCATCCGGCCCGCCAACCACAGCGCGGCGAGCACGACGATGGTGACGAGCAGGTACACGACCCCCATGGCCACGTCGGGGAAGGCCGCGAAGACGCTGATCGCCGTGGCCAGTGCGCCGGCGGCCACGACGAGACGCCACCCGAGCGCTACCCAGTGCGGCCGCAATTCGACGATGACGTCTTCGCCGTCGATGAGCAGGCGGCTCGGGAACGCCATGCAAAAAAGGGTACCGCCCGCCCCCCAGAATCAGCGTGACCCAGGGTGAGCGTCAGCCGGCGGCCGTGCTCGGTCCGCGTCAGCCGACGCGCAGTGACGGCTCCTGGGCGTCCTCCGCCACGACGTGAACGTTGTACTCGCCGATGACGTGGCCCATCTTGTGGACCTTCGTCGACAGGTAGCGGGCGTTGTGCGGGTTCGTGGGCGCGGTGATCGGCACCTGTTCGGTCACCGTCAGCCCGAAGCCCTCGAGCCCGTGGATCTTCTTCGGGTTGTTCGTGAGGAGCCGGATGGTGGACAACCCGAGGTCGGCGAGGATCTGCGCGCCGACGCCGTAGTCGCGCAGGTCGACGGGGAGGCCGAGCTCGAGGTTGGCCTCGACGGTGTCGAGGCCACCGTCCTGCAATTGGTACGCGCGCAGCTTGTCGAGCAGCCCGATGCCCCGTCCCTCCTGCGCCAGATAGAGGACGACGCCCGCGCCCTCCGCCTCGATCATGGCCAGCGATCGCTCGAGCTGTTCGCCGCAGTCGCAGCGCAGGGAACCGAAGGTGTCCCCCGTCATGCACGCCGAGTGGACTCGCACGAGCACGTTCTGCTTGCCCACCACATCGCCTTTGACCATGGCGACATGCTGCGCGCCATCGACCCGGCTGCGGTACCCGACGATGGAGAACGAGCCGTGCTTCGTGGGAAGCGAGGTGTCCACGACACGGTCGACCAGGCTTTCGTGCGTGCGCCGGTACGCGATGAGGTCGGCGACCGTGATCATCTTCAGGCCGTGGCGCGCGCAGTACGTCACGAGGTCAGGGACGCGAGCCATCGTCCCGTCGTCGTTCATCACCTCGCAGATCACGCCGGCCGGGATGAGGCCGGCGAGCCGGGCGAGGTCCACGGCGGCCTCGGTCTGGCCGGCGCGCTCGAGGACGCCGCCGCTCTTGGCCT
>DATGKD010000248.1:0-2684 GCA_035294855.1 Acidimicrobiales bacterium | reverse complement strand
GCCGCCCAGGCGACCCGCGCCACCCTCGAGCGGGCCGGGTGGGCGACCCGATGAGCGCGGCGGCAAAGCCACTGCGCGCCGTGGTGGTCGGCACGGGGTTCGGCTGCTTCACCCATGTGCGCGCCCTGCGGCGCGCCGGTTTCGACGTGGTTGCCCTCGTCGGACGGGACCCCGACAAGACGGCAGAGCGCGCCCGGCTCTTCGAGGTGCCGCGCGCCTGCCGCTCGTTGTCCGAGGCGCTGGGGGATGGTCACGTCGACGCCGTGACCATCGCCACGCCCCCGCACACCCATGCACCGCTGGCTTTCGAGGCGATCGCGGCCGGCAAGCACGTCCTGTGCGAGAAGCCCTTCGCCCGCGACCTCGCTGAAGCCCGCACGGTGCGCGACGCGGCTCGGCAGGCCGGCATCGTCGACGTCCTCGGCACGGAATTCCGTTACGACACGGGGCAGGCGCTCCTGGCCCGCGCCGTCCATAACGGCCTCGTGGGCGCGCCCCGGATCGCCACATGGCTGATGCACGTCCCGGTGCTCGCCGACCCCGACGCCGAAGTCCCGGCCTGGTGGGCGGACGCGTCGGCAGGAGGTGGCTGGCTCGGTGCCCACGGCTCACAGCTCATCGACCAGATCCGTGCGACCGTCGCCGATTTCGAAGCAGTGAGCGCGTCGCTCGTCCACGTCATCGACCGGCCGATGACCGCCGACGACGGGTTCGTGATCCATTTCCGCCTGCGCGACAGTTGCGTAGGGACGCTGCAGAGCACGGCGTCGGATCACGGCATCGTCGTCGAGACCCGTGTCACCGGGTCGAGTGGAACGGCGTGGATCGAAGGCGTGGGGGACGTCGTCAAGCTCGCCGACGCGACGGGAACGCGTGTCCTGCCTATCCCCGACGAGCTGCGCACCGAGCCCGCTCCCCCGCTCCCCGCCGGCGCGGTCACGACAACCTGCGAGCAGATGATCACCTTCGGGGTGGAGTACGGGCCGTATGCGCGCCTCGCGGCGGCGTTCAAGAGCCGCATCCTCGGTGACCAATTCGACGGCCCGACGCCGGCCACGTTCGACGACGGCGTGGCGCAGATGGCCGTGCTCGACGCCATCCGCGCGTCGGCGCGTGGCGGAGGCACGTGGACGGCGGTCGAGGAGCCCGGTGCGCGACCGCAGGAGGGGACTCGGGAGAAACCCGGGAGAGAACTGGGCAGCGAAGCCGGGTCAGACCTCTGAGTGGTCCCGCGGCGCGGCCTCGGGCTGCGGCGCGTATTCGGGCGCGTACCACTTGCCGTCCGACGCCAGCCACCATCCCGCGCCGGGCGGCACGTCTGCGCCGAACAACGGTTGATCCGATGGGGCGATCGGGCGCGCGCCGGGGGCCGCTTCGGGCGGATACCAATTGCCGTCCGACGCCAGCCACCGTCCCGCGCCGGGCGACGGCGTGGGTGCCCAGTGCGCGCCGCCCGGCGTGGCGTCGGGCGGGTACCAGTTGAGATCAGAGGCGAGCCACCATCCCGCGCCGGGCGACGGCGTGGGTGCCCATTGCCCATCGCCGGGGGCGGTCTCCGGTGGGTACCAATGTCCGTCCGACGCCAGCCACCATCCCGGCGGCCTCTGCGCGGGAGACGACAGAGACGAAGCTCGCGACGCATCTTCCTGCGAGCGCGATGACGACAGCGCGTGAGAATCGTCTGCCGCCGCGGGAGCCGATGACACGGGCGTCTCCGGACGCGCCGGGAGCGGGTGGGGAACGCTGGCCTCCGGGCGACTGACGGGCGAGGGCTCCGGCATCGGCGGAACGGCGGCACCGACAGGGCGCTCGTTCTCACCGAGCGGACCGACGTGGAGCGGACGCGCGGGAACGTGTGGCGCTTGGAACAGCGCCGCATCCGACAGGGCGGCCGGCTTCGTCTCCTTGTGGTTGACGTCCGGTGCTGACCGTGCGGCGTTCTGCTGCGCTGCGGTCTCTGGCGGGTGCCACTCCCCGTCGATTCCGCGCCGCCATCCCGGCCTCGGAGGAGGTTGGGGTGGAGGCGACGACGTTCCGTTCGTTTCGGCGGATGAAACGGTGTGCGGTGCCGCGGCACGTTCCCAAGGTGGCACCCACCCGTCCGTCTCGCCGGGTGGTTGCAAACTCGGCGCTCCGGATGGCGGGGGCGCGCTCGCATGAGGTGGCGGCGCATCGCGTGGCGGCATCGAAGGGACGGGCGGCGGTGCAGGTGGCGTGTCGGCCACGGGCCAGACGCCCGGAGATCCAAGCTGGTGGTTGACCGCCGGCGGGTACGACCCGGCCCAAGGACCGGAAGGTGGCGTCGGAACCGTCGGAAGTCCCGACGTCGACGGTGACGGCGGGGCCCAAGGCGCCGGTGCAGCTGCCGGTGGCGGTGACGGTGGTGCGGCTGCCGGGCCAGACGGCGCACGCGGAGGTGGGGGCGGGATCGTGGCGACTGGTGCCGCAGATGTCGCGGGCGCAGTGGATGCGTCGGACTCCGACGCGACAGCACCCGTTGAACGGACGGCTGCAGCGTGCGACGGGGGCTGGGAGTCCGGCGGGGGGTCGTAGGCTTCACGCCCCTGGTCGCGCACGAGCTTCGTCGGTTGACCTTGGGAGAAGTATCGCTGTTCGTGGAGACCGAACGGATCGGCCTGCCAACCGTGAAGATCTGCCATCGTCCGAGGCTCCGTACGGCGGAT
>DATGKD010000247.1:0-16997 GCA_035294855.1 Acidimicrobiales bacterium | reverse complement strand
CCCCCGTCGGGGGCGCCGGGGGTGTTGCTCGGCTTCCTGGAGGGCGACGAGGCACGCCGGCTCGGCCGCATCGACCTGGCCACCCGTCGCCGGGCGGTGGTCGACGCCATGGCGCGGTACTTCGGGCCACGGGCCGCTCAGCCGGAGGACTACGTCGAGCTCGACTGGCAACGCGAACCGTGGACCGGCGGCTGCTACGGCACCCTCTTCGGCCCGAATGTCTGGACGCGCTACGGGCCCGCGCTGCGGGAGCCGGTGGGGCCCATCCACTGGGCCGGCACCGAGACGGCGACGGTGTGGTCGGGGTACATGGACGGGGCCGTCCAGTCCGGGCAGCGCGCCGCCGCGGAGGTGCTCGAAGCGCTCAGCTGAGGTAGACCGGCGTGCGCCACTCACCGAAGGAGGTCGCGCATGAGCCCCACCCCCAATGCCGCTGACGCCGGAACGATCGACGTGGGCGGCGACCTCACCGTCAACCGGCTGGGCTTCGGCGCCATGCGGATCACCGGGTCCGGCGTCTGGAAGGAGCCGCCCGACCGCGATGTCGCCAAGGCCGTGCTGCGGCGCGCCGTCGAGCTGGGCGTGAACTTCATCGACACCGCCGACTCCTACGGGCCCGACGTGTCGGAGATCCTCATCGCCGAGGCGCTGCACCCGTACCCGGACGACCTCGTCGTCGCCACCAAGGGCGGGCAGGTGCGGCCCGGGCCGAACCGCTGGGACCCCGATGGCAGCCCCGAGCACCTGCGCGCGGCGTGCGAGGGCAGCCTGAAGCGGCTCAAGCTCGACCAGATCCCTTTGCACCAGCTGCACCGCGTGGACCCTCGCGTGCCCATCGAGGACTCCATCGGCGCCCTCGTCGAGCTGAAGGACGAGGGGAAGATCCGCCACATCGGGGTGTCGAACGTCTCCGAGGAGCAGCTGCGCCGGGCGCAGAAGGTCACGCCGATCGTGTCGATCCAGAACCGTTACAACGTGGCCGACCGCTCGTCGGAGTCGCTCGTCGACCTGTGCGACCAGGAGGACCTGGTGTTCCTGCCGTGGGCGCCCATCCAGGAGGCTCGCCGGAGGAAGGCGGTCGGCGAAGCCGCCAAAGCCCACGGGGTGAGCGAGCGGCAGATCGTCCTGGCGTGGCTCCTGGCGCGATCGCCGCAGATCGTGCCGATACCTGGGACGGGGACGGTCGACCATCTCGAGGCCAACGTCGCGGCCGCCGCCATCGAGTTGACGGCGGAGGAGGTCGCCGCGATCAACGGCAAGTCGGTCGGCTGAACCTTCGGCCGGTCGGGCCGGTCGGGCCGGTCGGGCCGGTCGGGCCGGCGGGCATCCGCCCTGGCGCCGTCGGTAGCGGTCAGTCGGTGGCGCGATTGCCCTCGTTGTCCAGCCAGAACCCAACCACGGTGGACAGGAACGCCGGTTGGAAGCGGAAACCGAGCTGCAGGTAGAAGCCCTGCGCGCTGTCGGTCTGGAGGCCGACGTGCTGGCCGGGCACCTCGTCGAGCAGCTGGCCGACGAGTTGCGACGCGATGCCGCGCCGGCGATGGCTCGAGGCGGTCCACACGTCGAGCAGATACGCGTTGCAGACGCCGTCGGAGAGAAGGCGCGCCATCCCCACGATCCGCTCCCCGTCGCAAGCGATGGCGACGTGTTGCGACTGCTCGAACGACCGCCGCACTGCCCGGGCGTTCCGCCCGTTGTCGAACCCATCGGCCGACAGGTCGGCTTTGGCGCGCTCCCAGGCGGTGTCGTCCAGACCGTCGACCGAGCTGAAGATGGTCACGGCGGGGTCGGCGGGGTCGGCGGGGTCGGCGGGGTCGGCGGGGTCGGGGTACTCAGCCATCGCCGGCCTGATCTCCGTTGCCTGCGGCCACGGCGCGTTCGTGCTCGAGCAACCAGCGTTTGCGCTCGAGGCCGCCGCCGTAGCCGGTGAGCGCGCCGGTCGAGCCCACCAGCCGGTGACACGGAACGACGATGGCGATCGGGTTGTGGCCGTTGGCGTGCCCGACCGCCCGCGCCGCGCCCGGACAGCCGAGGTCCGTGGCGAGCTGGCCGTAGGAGCGGGTCTCGCCGTAGGGAATGTGGACGAGGGCGTCGTAGACAAGGCGTCGGAACGGGGTCCCGCCGGTCTCCATCGGGAAGTCGAATGTTCGACGTTCGCCCGCGAAGTACCCGCCGATCTGCTCGACGGCCTGGGCGAAACCGTTCGGGTCCTCTCGCCAGCCGTCGTGGGCCGGGGCGTACCGCTGGTCCGCCATGAAGAGGCCGCGCAGCACGCCGTCGTGCCCCCAGAAGGTGAGACCGCCGAGCGGGCTCTCGACCGATCGATATGTCCGGACGCTCATGTCCTTTGGGCCGCCTGTGCGCCGAGACCGCGGCGCGCGAGTGCACGCACGATGGCGTCGGTCACCTGGCCGACACGGCCGGTGGCGTCGACGGTGATGAGCAGACCCCGTTGGCTGAAGAGATCGAGCAGCGGCTCGGTCATCGAGTGGTAGTGCGCGATCCGGTTGTCGATGGCCGCGGCGTCCCGGTCGTCGCTCCTTTGGACGCCCGGTGCGGCGGCGGCTCCGTCTCGGCGGCGGCTGGCGCTGCGCCGCAACGCGATCCGGCCGCGGGTGACGTCGTCGGGCAGCGCCAGGTGCACGACCGCGTCGACAGGTGGGGTCCGCGGGTCGGTGGCCTGGGAGCGGGTGCGGGGGAACCCGTCGAGGATGTACCCCCCCTCGGACGCGGGCTCGGCGAGCGCGGCGGTCACGAGCTCGAAGACCACGTCGTCGTCGACCAGCACGCCCTGCGCCAGGACGGCTCCGAGGGCCCGGCCGTCGCCGTCGTCGCGGCTCGCCCGGGCCCGTAGCAATTCGCCCGTCGAGACGACAGGGATCCCGAACAGGCGGCCGAGGGCCGCGGCCTGCGTGCCCTTACCCGCGCCGGGCGCCCCCAGCAACGCGAGGCGGACGGGCGGCCCCGACGCGCTCACGTGACTGCGACGCCCGACGGCGACAGGTGCGACACGAACCAGTCCCGGGCCAGTGCGGCGACCTGTTCGAGGGTGCCGGGCTGCTCGAAGAGATGGGTGGCGCCGGGGACCACCTCGAGCCGGGCCTCGCCGGCGAGCTGTGGCATGGCCTGACGGTTGAGGTCGAGCACGACCTCGTCGCGCCCGCCCACGATGAGGAGCGTCGGCTGGCGCACCTCGCCGAGGGTGTCACCGGCCAGGTCGGGACGTCCGCCGCGCGACACCACGGCGCCGACCGCCTGCGGGCGCCGGGCGGCGGCCACGAGCGCGGCGGCTGCGCCGGTGCTCGCGCCGAACAGCCCGAGGCCCCGGGCGCCGCCCAGGTCGGGCTGGGTGGCCGCCCAGTCCACGAGAGCCACGACGCGCGCGGCGAGCAGCTCGATGTCGAACCGGTGCTCGCCGGTACGGGCATCCACCGCTTCTTCTTCGGCCGTGAGCAGGTCGGCGAGGACGGTCGCCAGGTCGGCAGCCTCGAGGACGTCGGCGACGTACCGGTTGCGCGGGCTGTGGCGGGTGCTGCCGCTGCCGTGGGCGAACGCGACGACAGCCCGGACGTCTTCGGGCACGGCGACGTCCGCGTCCAGGTCGACGGCGCCCGCGGGGATGCGGACGCTCCGCCGGTTCATGGCCTTCCTGGTGAGGAGCTCACGGTCGGTTGCGTCGGAGCCTGCCGGTTCGTCCTGGTCGCGTCGGCGGTGGTCGCGTTCTTCCTGGTCGCGACGTCGACGACACGAAACGGGCGAGCGTACCAGCGGGAGCGAATTTTCTGGCCGGGCGCGAGATTTTCTGGCCGGACGCGATGAGTTGGCGGCTTCTTGGGCGTCGGAACCGGTGTGACCAACGCGCTTCTCGAACCCGTCCTCGTAGAATCCGCGGGCGTGGCGATCAGTCAGTCCGCGCTCACCACCGACCAGCTCGAGCTCCACCGGCGGGAGCTCACCGGCTACTGCTACCGCATGCTGGGATCCGGCTTCGAGGCCGACGACGCCGTCCAGGAGACGATGCTGCGCGCCTGGCGGGCCGCCGACAGCTTCGAAGGACGCTCCAGCGTTCGCTCGTGGCTGTACAGGATCGCCACCAACGTGTGCACCGACATGCTCCGCGGCCGCCAGCGGCGCGCCCGCCCGATGGAGCTCGGTCCTTCCTCCCCGCCGGAGGAGAAGTACCTCAGCGCGGTGCGCCCCGAGAGCGAATGGGTGTCCCCGATCGCCGACGACCGCGTGTTGCCGGTCGACGCGGACCCTGCCGACGTGGCGGCGGCGCGCGACACCATCCGCTTTGCGTTCGTCACGGCGTTGCAACACCTACCGGCTCGCCAGCGCGCCGCGCTCATCCTCTGTGAGGTGCTGCGGTGGCAGGCGTCGGAGGTGGCCGAGCTTCTCGACACGAGCGTCGCCGCCGTCAACAGCGCGCTGCAACGGGCCCGCGCCACGCTGGGCTCGGTGCAGGCCGACAGCCCGCCGCTGGCCGTCGCCGACGGGCAGCGCGAGCTCCTCACCCGCTACGTCGAGGCGTTCGAGCGCTACGACGTGTCGACACTGGTGACGCTGCTCCACGAGGACGCCATCCAGTCGATGCCCCCCTTCGCCATGTGGCTCGAAGGGGCCGACAACATCGGGCGCTGGATGCTCGGCCCGGGCATCGGTTGCCGCGGTTCTCGCCTCCTGCCGACCGCCGCCAACGGGTGCCCGGCATTCGGCCAGTACCGCGTCGACCCCGCCGGGGGTCACACCCCGTGGGCGCTCCAGGTCCTCGAGATCACCGACGGCAAGATCGCCCAGTTCCACGCGTTCTTGGACACCGAGCACCTGTTCCCGTTGTTCGGGCTCCCTGCGCATCTGCCGGCGGCCTGACCGGCATCCGGCCCCGATCGGGGCTGCCGAGCTCCGCTGACGACGATTCGTCCGGAGCGCTTTGGGCGTCGACCCGCTAGCGGTCCTCGGGCGTATCGACGTCGCCGCGCCGGGCCTGCGGGTCGGCGTCGCTCGAATCCGTGTCCGGATCGTCGAACACCTCGCCGAGCCCGAGCAGGTCGAGGAGCTCGATCAGCTCCTTCGAGGCGAGTTCCAGGTGGAGCGCGCCACCCCGTCGTCGCGCGCAGAGCTGGCCGCGCGCCAGCGCGTTCACGACCGACAGATCGGGGTAGCCCTCGCCGTCGATCGACCAGGCCGCCAGTTCCGCGCCGTCGGGCCCGACGACCACGACAAGTGCCCAGACGGGAAGAGCCATCGTGGGTTGGACGTGCGCGCACCAGGCAATTCATCGTCGCCGGTCATCGTTGGTCATCGTCGCCGAACGGTGGCGGCATCTTCGTCAAATCTGACGAGGGCAGTTCCAGGTCGTCGACGTTATGGTTCGCCACAGCAAGCGGTGCTGCTCGCGTCGGAAGCGCCCGGTGCCCCTTTCGGCGCGGACGACACGGTGTCGGTTTGCGGCGGGGGGCACGGTGGGGCTGTTTCGGGAAGACCAGGGCGAGCGATCCCCGGCTCGAGGTAAGGCGGGAACGGCCCTCACCATCGCCAGGCTCGGGCTCGCCACCGTGGTCGTCGGGGTCACGTGTTGTGCGAGCGCGCTCGGTTTCGGGTCGGGGTCCTTCGCTTCGGCCGGCGCGGCCGGCGCTCAGGCGACCAACTGGGCGGTCGTCCAGCAATTCCCCGCCGCGCTCGGCGCGGCCGTCGCCGTGTCGTGCCCGACGACGACCGACTGTTTGGCGGTGGGGACCGACACCATCGGATCCGACGGCGCGAGCGTGGCGTCGACCGACGGCGGCGCGACGTGGGCGACGCAGACCTTGCCGACGGGCGCAGGCCCGCTGGCCGGCATCGCATGCCCGTCGACCTCGGCGTGCATCGCCGTCGGGAGCGACGCGTCGTTCTCCTCGGGTGAGGCCGTCGCCACGACGACCGGCGGGAGCAGCTGGCACACCCTGACCCTCCCGTCGGGGACGGGCCCCCTCGCCGGGGTGGCGTGCACGTCCGGCTCGTCGTGCATCGCGGTGGGCGGCGACACGACCGGCTCGAACCCCGTGATCGTCGTCACGACCGACGGTGGGAGCACGTGGAGCACGCCCGCAGCTCCGGGCACGGCCGGCCCGCTGTCCGGGGTGGCGTGTGGTTCGGCCACGACGTGCACGGCGGTCGGGAGCGACCCCACAGGGAACAACGGCGTCGTCATCGCCAGCGCGGACGCCGGCGTGACGTGGGCGCCGCAGACGCTCGGTCCCGCTGTCGGCCCGTTGTCGGATGTTTCGTGCACGTCGGGCACGACGTGCGTCGCGGTAGGCGGCGACACCAACGGCATCGTCGGCCAGGTGGTGACGACGGCCGACGCCGGCGCCACGTGGAAGCTGCGCAAGGTGCCCGCCGTCATCGGCCCTCTGTCAGCGATCTCGTGTTCGTCGAGCTCGACGTGCGTCGCCGTGGGCGCAGACACGAACAGCGTGGTGGGGCAGACGATCGTCACGACGGACGCCGGCACCCACTGGACCTCGGCGACCCAGCCGAGCGATGCGGGGCCTCTCTCGGGCGTTTCGTGCGCGTCGACGTCGGCGTGTACGTCGGTGGGCTCCTCGCCGGACTCGACCCAGAACATCGCGCTCACCACCGGCGACGGCGGCACGACGTGGAGCGCGCATTCGATGGCACCGGGGGGGCTGGCTGGTCTCTCGGCGCTGTCGTGCCCGACCTCGACGGACTGCCTGGCGTTGTCCGCGGGCCTGCTCGGGACACCGGCCGCGCTGTCGACCCATGACGGCTGGAAGACGTCGACGACGACGAGCCTGCCGTCCGGCGCAGGTCTCCTCGACGACCTCGACTGCCTGAGCACCACACAGTGCGTCGCGGTGGGAGGCAACTTCAACCTCGGCGCGAACGGGGCCGCCTTCACCGGCACTGTCGTCGTCACCACGGACGGCGGGCAGAGCTGGCAGTCACCCGCAGTGCCCAACGGAACCGGGCTCCTCGCGCGGGTGTCGTGCTCCACTGCGTCGACGTGCATCGCGGTCGGGGAGAACCTGAACGCCAGCGGCGCAACCCTCCAGCCCACCGCCAGCATCGTCGGGACCAAGGACGGTGGACAGACCTGGAGCACGCTGACGCCGCCGTCGGGCGCCGGCCCGCTCAGCGGCGTGGCGTGCCCGACGACCACGTCGTGTGTGGCGGTCGGAAGCGATGCGATGGCATTGCAGGGGATCGTCGTGACCACCGCCGACGGCGGCACGACCTGGTCCGAGCAGAACCTCCCCGCGTCGCCGGGGCCGCTGTCGGCCGTCGCCTGCACGTCGGGCACCTCGTGCTGGGCCGTGGGGGCGACCGCCAGCTTCTTCAACGGGGTCGTCGTCTCCACGACCGACGGCGGGGTCACATGGTCGAGCCAGCCGCTTCCCTCGGGGACCTCGGCCCTCTCCGACATCGCCTGTCCCGCGGCGAACAGCTGCTGGGCGTCGGGGGCCACAGGACTGCTGTTGGGAGGCCCCCGCGCCGGCGCGCTGCGGGCGGTGGGCAACCAGAGGGGCGGCGACCTGAAGGCGTCCGGCGTGCGGCGGCTCGCCGGCATCGCCCGCACCGCGGCCAGGCTCCGCTCCGCAGGCGTGGCCAGTTCGGCGGTGACGGCGTCCTCGCCGGGTCCCGGCATCGTCGCCACCCAGGACGGCAGCACGTGGAGCACCCAGAGCGTGCCCGACGGCCTTGTCGCCGTGAGCGACCTGTCGTGCGCGTCCGCGACGGCGTGCTTCGCGACCGGGGTCGAACCGTCGGCCTTCGTCGTGTTGTCGATGACGTCGGTGACGACCACGACCACGACCACGACGTCGCCGGGGAGCACGACCAGTACCACCCAGCCGGCGGGATCGACCGGACCGTTCGAGCTCTACTGTCCTGGCTCCCCGGTGGGCGACATCGCCCTGAACGACGTGACGACGTCGGGCACGATCACACCGTCGACCTTGGCGTCGGGCGAGCAGTTCAACCTGACGGGCTTCCAGACGCAGGTGCCGTGGCCGGCCAACATCGTGGGCGCGGCCGCCGCGCTCGGGACCACGGCACTCACCGGGACGTGGTCGTCGACGATCGACGCGGTGGGAGCGACTCCGGCATCGACGCCCACGGGAACGCTCGACTACGACACGCCCATTCCGAACCCCGTCCCGAGATCGGGCGTCACCGCGGGGATACCATCGCCGCCCGCCTCGTACGGGCCCTTCACCGTCACCGGGAGCTCGGTCACGATCGAGGAGGGCTCCTCCGAAGATCTCTCGCTCACCGTGGCCGGCTCCACGCTCTCTCTCAATTGCACGTCGTATCCGAACGACAGCGTTCCGACGGGCATCGTCACGCAGCCGCCCTCGGCCTCTCCGATCAGTCCCGTGATCGCCACGGCCTCTTCGACGTCGACGTCGACGACGACTTCGACCACGACCCCTGTTCCTTCGACGACCACCACCGTGCCCTCGACGACGACCACCACCCCTGTTCCTTCTTCGACCACGACGACGGTGCTGTCGACCACCACCTCCGCCGTGCCCTCGACGACGACCACGCAGGCACCGTCGACGACGACCTCCACGCCGCCGGGGACCACGACGTCGGTGCCGGTGGGTACGACGACCACGTCCACGCCCGCGGGGACCACTACGACCACCGTCGTTTCGACGTCGACCACCTCGGGGGCGGCGATGGCGCGCGGCGGCTCGTCCACCACGGTCGCCGCCGCCACCGCCGGCGCTTCGGGATCCGCTGGAGGGAGCTCAGGCGCGGTCACCGCCGGCTCCGGAAAGCTCGCCTTCACCGGTTCCGGTCCGGGCCTCGCGTGGCTCCTGGTGGTGGGCGCCGCGCTGATCCTCCTCGGCTCGTCGATGCTCGTCGTCGCGGACGCCCCGCGTCGCCTGTGGGAACGACTGGCACTCGCACGCCACGAGCGGGTCCGCGCCGGCCCCGAGCATGGTCGTCGTGAGGCGCTCAAGACCGTGGCCGGCGATCTGTTGCCAGCGAGCCGGCGAACCGCACGACGCGTCACCCGAGCGCTGGTCACGGGCGCCACGCGCACCGGGGGGTGGTTCCTGGGCCGCTGAGTCTCGAACTGGGGCTCCGCCGGTTCGCTCGGGCCTCAGTCGCTGAACCGGGTCGTCAGCCGTCGGGTCGGTGACGCGCCTCGACCATCCGCCGCATCCCTTCGCGCCACGGCACCCGGGTCCGGCCGAGGATCTCGTGCATGTACGTGACATCGGGCCACAACGGCCAGGGGGCACGCTCGTCGTACCGGAACGCGACCTCCTTGCCGACGAGCTCTCCCAGGTACGCGCAGTACTCCTCGGCGCTCACCGTCTCGCTCCCCGCCCAGTTGACGACGACCGGCGGCTGCGCCGCCACCTCCATCGCCCGGATGCCGAGCTGCACGTAGTCGTCCTCGTAGACGGGGTTGTAGTTGTTGGGCGCATCCGGATGGAGGACCACCTCCTTGCCTTCGAGGATGCGCGCCAGGCGGTCGGCGGGCGCTCCCCCGAGCGGGCCGTACGTCGAGAAGATGCGGATGATCGTGAGCGGCACGCCGTGCTCGGCGGACGCGAAACGCGCCACGGCCTCCGCGGCGATCTTGGACAGGCTGTACACCCCGAGATGGACCCCGGGCGGGTCGTCCTCACGAAGCGGTCGTCGGCCCTGGTATTCGTAGGTGGAGCCCGACGAGCACAGGACGAACCCTCGGGCACCCGCGCATGCGGCGATGAGCCGGCCCGTCGCCTGGGCATTGGTCTCGAACACCCTCGCCCAGTCGGCGGATGCCTCCCGACCGAGGCGCGCGGCGGCGTGGAAGACGTGGGTGATGCCCGCGGGAAGCGCACCCGGGTCGAGTTCGGCCATGTCGGCGACGATCGGCACGATCCCGGCGTCGACCAGCCGGGCCTCGTCGCCCGGCGCACTGCAGCGCGCCAGGCCGTACACCGTGTGCTCCCGGGCGAGCGCGCGTGCAATGGGGAACCCCACCCGTCCGGTTGCGCCCGTGACGAGCACGGTCCAGCCCTGCGGTCGGCCGGCTTGCGACACCGTCACCCCTCTCGCCCTCCACGATCCCGGCGCAGGAAGCCCGGTGCGGACGGCGGCGGCATTGTGTCACGGCGCGCCACTGCGCCGACGAGCCCGGAATCGACCCGGTAACGTCCCGGCGCATGAGCGACGACCAGAGCCGGCTCGACGCGGCGTGGAAGGTGTGGATCGATGCGCAGCAGGCGGCCATCGAGACGGTGCGCACCGCACAGGAAGTACCCCGAGGCGAGGTCGACTGGGCGGAGGGGTACCGCTGGGTCACCCGGCTGAGCTCCCTCGCCCAGGAGTGGTTCATCGAGAAGTCCGACCCGCTGCACCCCCAGCTCTTCCAGTCGCAGAACGAGTACCGCAAGCTGCTCGTCGACAACCCCGACGTCCGTTACGCGTTCTGCGCCATCGACGAAACACGCGCCTATCGCCTGACGGGCACGCGCGGCGATGCCGCGTACATCGGGCTCACCTTCGGCACGCCCGTGGGCAAGGGCGCCGTGGGCGGGCGCACCGGCACGACGGTCCAAGCCCACATCGACCAGTTCGACCTCGGCCCTGGCGGCGAGGTCGACGTCCTCATCGCCCCGCCGGACAGGCTGCCCGACCCACCACCCAAAAACTCGATCGCCCTCGCCCCGGGTACAGCGCAGGTGGCGGTGCGCGAGACGTTCTTCGACCGCAAGCACGACACGCCGTCGGACCTACGGATCGAGCTGCTCGACGACGTCCCCCCGCCGATCCTCGGCATCGAAGAGATCGCCGGCAAGCTGGAGTTCGCCGGACTGTTCGTGCAGTTCGTGGCGGCGACGGCGGTGACGATGTGGCACGACACCGCGTCGAACGTCAACCGGTTCGGAGGCACGGCCGGCTCGGTGCATGTCGACTCGCAAGAGGACGAAGTCCGGTCGCACAGCAACCCCGAGATGACCTACCACGGCGGACGCTGGGTCCTGGGCGACGACGAGGCGCTCGTGGTGACGGTGCACGACCCGCCCAACGAGTTCCTGTACTGGGGTCTCACCACGTCCACGGCATGGATGGAGAGCCTGGACTACCGCTACACCACGACGAACTTGAACAACCGCACGGCCGTGCGCTCGGCCGACGGCGACTGGCGCCTCGTCATCTCCCCGCGCGACCCGGGCGTCCCGAACTGGCTCGACACCGGCGGCCGGCGCGAGGGCTACATGATCGTGCGCTGGGTGCTCGCCGACGATCCCCCCCACCCCACCTGCGAGCTCGTGCCCATCGGGAGCGTGGCCGGCTGAAGGCCGTTCGAACCTCGGAGAAGGCTGTTCAGACCTCGGAGGGAACGCCGAAGCGCCTCTGGTAGTCCGCCACCAGCGCCCGGTGCTCGACGAGATCGAGACCGGTGTCCTCGAACCGGTAGCGGTGCTCACCGGTCGACCGCTGGACATGACGTTCCTCGACGTACCGGCTCATGGCGGCGCGCGCCTCGCCGGACAGCTCCATCCCCCACGACCCGTACACGCGCTCGAGGGTCCCGAGGGGATCGGCGGTGAGCTCGGAGTAGAGGACGTCGGTGATCTGGTCCAAGGGCAAGGTGCCCGCATCGCGCTCGGCGGTGACCCCGTTCATCTGCAGCTCCACGCCCATGCAGAGGAACTCGACCACCGTGTCGTGCGCCACCCGGTTGGAGTGCATCCAGTGCAGCGTGGCGATCGTGTCGGCGAGCGAACCGACGACCCGGAGCGGGTCGCGATGCGTCATGACGACGCGCGCGTCCGGATAGGTGGCGAACACGAGCGGGAGCTCGGAAAGGTGCGAGGGCGCCTTCACCACCCAGTGCTGGGTCGGGCTCGCCCACTGCAGGGTCTTCAGCATGCGGCGGTGCCAGTCGTACGCGGGTGTCTGGTCGACTCCGCTCTTCCAGATGGTGTAGCTCGGCACGTTGTAGATCCCGGTGAACATGTCGCTCGAGAACTGGTGGGCGAAGGCGAAGATGCACTCGGTCGGCAGGTGACCCCCGTTCTCGTGCATGGACGTGAACGCCGGCACCATCTCGTCCATCATCGTGATCTCGGCGTGGGTGATCGCCACCCAGTCCGGGCCGTTGGTGGCCTTGCGGGCGGGTCCGGCCGCCGCCGCGCCGGGGACCGTGTGCACGAGCTCCCACAGAAGCGCGGGGCGATTGGCCGGGTCGCAGGCCAGGAGCTCGTGCAGCAGCGTCGTGCCCGACCGACCCAGGCCGGTGACGATGATGGGGCTGCGCACGATCTCGTCGTCGATGGCCGGCTCGCTCTTCCACAGGTCGACGAGCCGCAGCCGGTTCTCCAGGATGACCTGGAGCTCACCGCGCGCCCGGAGCCGACCGGGCAGGTGCAGCTCCGCCTCGTCGTCGAGGGCCCGGCACAGGCGCTCCATCGGGTCGCGGAACCAGCCGTCTCCCACGTCGTCGAGTCCGGTTGCGGCCCGGGCCGCCGTGGTCAGGTCGTCGGCATCGAGCGAGACGACCGAGCGGCCGTCGTCGCCGAGGCCCTCGCCGAACGCGACGAGCTTCTCGACCCACGGGGCGCGCGCCGGGGGAACCCACGTCACTGGAGCCCGACCCGCACGGGACTGCACTGTAGAGTGACGCCCATGTCAGATTCGACCGGACACGACCACGACATCACCATCAAGGGCGGCGCGTTCCCGCTGTCGGACCTCGGCCATCTCCTTCCGGGCATGGCGGAGATCATGCCTCTCATCGGTGAGCGGATCTGGAAGTGCTATTACGCCGGCGAGGCCCGGAACAAGCGTCTCGCCAAGTTCCAGTTGTCCGAGGCGGTGAACCTCATGGAGAAAGGCGCCATCCTGCGCCCGAAGTACGCCGAGGACATGGAGGTGTTCATCTCCGAGAAGGTGGGCGCCATCCGCAAGTGCATCGAATCCGAGGACTGGGACGGCTTCGGGCCGGCTTTCGCCGACATGGTCGAGTCGGCCAACGGTTACCACGAGAAGTATGACAAGGCCTTCTTGCGCTGGAAGGTCCCCGAACAGCCGCCCCCGGACCTCGACATGACGGCGCAGGGCTGATCAGGGCAGGGCTGGTCAGGGCAGGTCAGGTCAGCGAGTACTCCGGTCCCGAACCACCCTCGGGGGGCGTGAGCCGCCCGCCCCGGGCCGAGATGGCCCCGCACTGCACGCAGTTCGACGGCGCCGTCTCGACGGTGACGAGACCGTCGTCACCAAGGGGCCCTGCCTCGTAGACCTGAGCGGGGCACATGTTCATCCACAGCTGCGCCACCTCGGGCGCGACGCGCTCCGTCAGGACGATGTGATCGGGCTGGTCGTCGCGCGTCTTGTTGCCGGACGCGAACACCGACGACAGCTTGTCGAAGGTGAGCACCCCGTCGCTCGCGGGATAGCGCGCGGCGCGGTCGGTGTGCAGAAGGGGCTGGGCATCGTCGGGCTCGGTCGGCATCCGCCCGATCCGGACACGGCCTTTCGACACGGTCATCGCGCTCGAGAACACGCCGCCCAGGAAGAAGCCACGTCCGAAGACCGAGCGCATGTCGCGCACCTCGTAGAGGTCCTTCCAGATGAAGCTCGACCGCACGGCGTCGTCGAAGGAGCCGAGCGGAGCACCTGCGGTGATCGACGCGAACGCGGTTTCCGCCGCCAGCCGCCCCGACTCGACCGCATAGTGGAACCCCTTCAGCGTGGGGATGTTCACCATGCCGGGCCCGTCACCGCACAGCAGCAAGCCGGGCGCGTGCAGCTTCTTCGGCAACGCGTGGAATCCACCGCTCGGGATGGTCTTCGCTCCCCACTCGAGGCGCTCGCCACCCTCGAACAGCGGGCGGATCTTGGGATGCGTCTTCAATTCCTGCAGCAGGTCGTGCACCGAGAGCGCAGGGTCGCGGTAGTCGAGGCCCACCACCATGCCGATGGTGACCATGTCGCGTCCCATGGGGTAGATGAACGAGCCCCCGAACTCCCGGTACCGGGCGCTCGTGCGCAGGGGCCAGCCCATGGTGTGGATGACCCGGTCGAGGGGCCGCGCCACGCGCCAGACCTCTTTGACGGCGAGCTCCCACACCTGCGGGTGGTCAGAACGTAAACCGAAGTGGTCGAGCGCCACGCCGGTCAGGTGGCCCTGCGTGCCCTCGGCCAGCACCGTCACCCGGGCGACGATGTCGGACCCCGCTTCGGCGTTGCGCAGTTGCTCGCCGTTCGGGCCGCGGCCTTTGTCGCCCGTGCGGATCCCGACCACGGCGCCGTCGTCGACGAGCAGCGAGTGCGCGGCGGTCTCCGTGAGGAGCATCGCGCCCGCCTCCTCGGCCTGCTCCCCCAGCCAGCGCCCGAGGCGCGCCGAGGAGAAGATCATGTTGCCGTGGTTGCGCATGGGCGGCGGCGGCGGTATGGGCAGCGCCCGCGTCTTCGTCAGGATGTAGACCGACTCGGCGGGCACCGGGCCGTACCCCGGCATGTCCTCGATCGCCACCCGCCCCGCGAACAGATCGCGCAGCGGGCCGGGCTTGACGATCATGCCCGACACGAGATGTGAACCGGGGTGCTTGCCCTTCTCGACGACGGCCAGCGGCACCTCGCCCAGCCCGTCGGCGACTTCAGGGTGCTCCTGCAGCAGCTGTCCGAATCGGATGGCACAGGCGAGCCCGGCGGGCCCCGCTCCCACGACAAGCACGCCGACCTCGATCCGCTCGTCCTCGGGATCGGCGGGGACCGTGACGAAAGCCTCGGGATCGAACGGGGGCGGGAAATCGGCGGGTCGGGGCATCAGCCGCTGGTGCGTGCGCGCAGCAGCTCGACGAGCCGCGGCACGACCTCGTGCACGTCGCCCACCACCGCGAGGTCGCAGAACTCGAAGATGGGCGCCCGCGGGTCGGAGTTGATGGCCACGATCGTCTGCGAGCTCTGCATGCCCACCTTGTGCTGGACGGCGCCGGAGACGCCGAGCGCGACGTACAGCTTGGGCGAGACGGTCTTCCCCGTCTGACCCACCTGCGCCGAATGCGGCGCCCACCCCGCGTACACCACGGCGCGCGTGGCACCCACCACCCCTCCGAGGACACCCGCCAGATCTTCGGCCAGCGACAGGTGTTCGGGGCCTCCGAGCCCCATGCCGCCGGTGACAACCACTTCGGCGCTTTCGAGCGACGGCCCGCTGTCGGCCTCGACCCTGTGCTCGACGACCCTGGCGGCGCGTGAATGGTCCAAGAGCTCGACCGAGACCGTCTCGACCCGGGCTTGGCCGTCGCGCCCGACAGGCTCGAACGAGCCGGGGCGGAACAACGCGAGACGCGGGCTGGTTCGCCACCCCACTTCGACGAGCAGGGAATCCCCGAGTGCCAGACGCTTCCCGATGATCGAACCGTCACCGGGCGCGATGTCGACGAGGTCCCAATTGAGCCCGGCGTCGAGGCGGGCCGCCAGGCCGCCCGCGACGTCGGCGGCCAGCACGGAGTTGGAGAACAGGACCGTGTCGTATCCATGCGCGCGCACCACGTGCGCCAGCACGTCCACCCGCGGCTGGGGCAGCGCGGGGACGAAGCTGTCGTCCTCGGCCACATGGACGACCGCGGCGCCGTGCCGACCGAGGTCGGCTGCCAGGGCCTTCACCTCGGTACCACCGACCATCACAGCGCCGACCTCGCCGCCGAGGTCCGCCGCTTTCCCGAGGACGCCGAGCGAGCCCCGGGCGACCTGGTCGCCCTGGTGCTCCACGAAGACGAGCGTGCTCATACGAGTTGCCGCTCCGCCAGGAAGTCGACGATGACTTGCGGAGCACGATCCGGCTCCTCGATGCGGAACGCGTCGGGGCGGGAGGGTGGACCCGAGATGCGGAGCACGTCGGTGCGCGAACCTCGAGCGCCGGCGTCGTCGGGGCCGAGGCCGAGATCGGACAGCGCGAGCGCGTCGAGGGGCTTCTTCTTGGCGGCCATCTTCCCCTTCAACGACGCGTAGCGCAGCTCGTTGATGGCGTCGGTGACCGCCACCACCGCCGGAAGGGGTGCTTCGACGACGTCGTCGCCGCCTTCGCTCTGCCGGACGGCGCGCACCGACCGGTCGGCGAGCTCGAGGCTGGTGGTCTGCGAGACCACGGGGAGTCGCAGGAGATCGGCGACCGCGGCCCACAGCACCGCGCCACCTCCGTCACTCGTCTGCTGGCCGAAGAGGACGAGGTCGGCACCCTCGCGCTCCAGCGCCTTGGCCAGGATCCGTGCCGTGGCGACCATGTCGGATCCGGCCGCCGACGCGTCGTTCACCAGCACGGCGCGGTCGGCCCCCAGTGCCAGCGCGCTCCGGAGGGCCTCCTCGGCGGGCCCGGGCCCCACCGATACCACCACGACCTCGGCGCCGTTCGACTCCTTGATGCGGATGGCTTCCTCGACGGCGAAGAGGTCGAACGCATTGATCTCGGCCGCACCCTCACGCTCGAGGCGCATGGAGGAGGGATCGAGGCGCGCCCGGCCTTCGGGTACGCACTTCACGCACGCCACGACTTTCATCGGCCGGTGATCGTACTGCGTTGCTTATGACCACGATGAACTGGAGTTTCCGCGCGCATCGCCGCTCAGACGAATCGCCGCTCAGACGAAGCGGTGACGTCCTCAGGGTGGCCGACGACTCCGGGTGCGGGGATTGTGACGGGGCTCGAGTCTTCGTGGCGCAATACGGTTCAGGACCCGGTCAGCCGGCGGTCGGGCACGGCCGGCGTTTCTGAAGACGTGACGCCGTCGCCGTCGGAAGACCTCGCGCTCGGCTCGGGGCGGAACTCGACCTCGATCTCCTCATCCGCCCGTCGGTGCGTCTGACGCGTGAGGGCGCGCAGCACACGGTCGTCGGCGTCCGTGGGCGGCATGGTCGGCAGCGCGCGGGGCCAAAGGCCTCGAGCGAGCACGGAGTTGAGCTCGGCCGCGTAGAGGCTCAGCTTGGACAGCAGGAGCAGGAACGTCACGACGCCGATGACGGCCGCGAATGCGCCG
>DATGKD010000246.1:0-7974 GCA_035294855.1 Acidimicrobiales bacterium | reverse complement strand
CGCTGCGCAGCTTGCTCTCCCAGACATGGCCGAATTGGGAGTGGGTCGTCGTCGTGGACCACGAGTCGGCCTGGTGGCCCAGCGTCGAGGACCCCCGGATCAGGATCGTCGTGGAGGAGGGTGTCAAGACCGAGGGGACGGCAAAGCGCCTCGCCTGCTACGTCGCCCTCGGTGAGTGTCTGGTGGCCCTGGATCCCGGCGACATGCTCGCTCCGGGGGCCCTCGAGGCCATGGTCAAGGCGCTCGACGCCGCGCCGGACGCGGGCTTGGCGTACAGCGACTACTCGCTCGCGCCGGACCGGGGGGAAGACGCCGTGGTCGAACGTGGCCTTCTCCGGACCGCCTCGCCGGTTGAGTCGCACCTCGTGGACGGAGGACTGGTGGCAATGCCGTCCTTCGAGCCGCTGCCGCACACCATCGTCTCGGCGCGGCACGCGCCCGCCCACGTCCTCGCCTTTCGTCACTCGGCGTACGACGTCGCGGGGGGATACGACGGATCACTCGAGGACGAGGCCGATCTCGACCTCGTGTGCCGTGTCTTCGAGCATGCCGATGCCACCCGCGTCGCCAACTGCCTCTACGTGAAGCGTGGGGAGCCGGAGAGCGCCGGGCGCGGTGCCGACCTTTCGAATATGCGCGACGGGGACGGGCAGTTCTACGACCGTCATATTGAGAGCAGTTGCCTGGCCTGGGCGCGCCGCCGTGGCCTGCACGCGCTCAACTTCGGATCTGCGTACGAGAACCCCGCCGGTTACACCGTCGTCGACCGCGCCGAGGGCGCCGGCGTCGACATCGTGGCGGACCTGTCTCGGGGCCTCGACCTGCCCGACTCGAGCGTCGGGGTCGTGCGGGCCGTCGACTACCTGGTGTACTTCGAGGACAAGGTCGCCGTCTTCAACGAGCTCTACCGAATCTTGGCGCACGGCGGCATGCTGCTCTCGCTCACCCCCAGCACCGACGGGCGCGGTGCTTTCCAGGACCCGAGCCATGTCGCCTACTACAACGAAAACAGCTTCTGGTACTTCACCGAACCCGACCAGGCTCGCTACGTCCCGGCGATCGATTGTCGCTTCCAGGTGAGCAAGCTGGGCACGTTCTTCCCCTCGGACTGGCATCGCGAGCACCACATTTCCTACGTGGCGGCGAACCTGGTCGCCATCAAGGACGCTCCGCAGCGCACGGAGTCGCTCGATGCCTAGGACGAACCCTCCGGGCGCCACCCAGCTCCTGATCTCGCTGTGCGACGTGCTCGCCAGCCTCAGGCAGACGTGCCTGATCCGGATGGACCTGCTGACCCGGCGCATGCACTGGGTGGACATCGGATTCGACCGCCGCGTCGTTGCGAGCGGCAAGGGCATCGCCCTGGACGATGCATCGCTGTTCCATCTGAGTCTGGTGCGCTCGCCGGAGGGCGTCGACGACACCTTCCTGACGGTGCTCGACCGTGGCTCGTTCGACGTCGTCCACCGCCAGCCGCTGCCCGAGGTGCGTGACGGCCACTCGCTTCTCCGTCACGAAGACCGGCTCTACGTGGCGTCCACGGGCACCGACGAGGTGTGGGTGTACCGCCTCGATGGGGTCCGGGCGACCGAGCCGGAACTGGTCTGGACTCCGACGGGATCGGGAAGCGACACCCATCACGTGAATTCGATCGCCATGGTCGACGGCGAGCTTTGTGTCACGGCGATCGGCCCCAAGCTCGAAGGGACCTGGATGGCGTCCCGCAACGGCTACATCTGGAACCTGACGCGCAGCGCGGAGCTGGCGTCGGGCCTCTGGCAGCCCCACAGCCTCACGTGGCACGAGGGCCAGTTCTGGTTCTGCAACTCCCAAGTGGGCACGCTGAATGCCGAGACCGGTCCGCTCGTGCAGTTCACCGGCTACTCACGCGGCCTCGCGTTCGTCTCGGACGGCCCCACCTTCATCGGCACCAGCGTGGGACGCCGACCGAGGAACGACCCGTTGCGAGGTCACGACGTCTTCCACAATCCGTGGACAGGCGGAGAGCCGCGGGGGCGCTGTGCTGTCGTGATGATCTCGCCCGGGGGCGTGCGTACCGAGATCGGCATGACCGATTGGGGATCGGAGATCTACGACCTCCTCCTCGTCTGAGTGCTGCAGCTGTGCACGCCCGGCCACGCCGGCTCGGCGGCACGCCCTCAGCTGTGCACGCGCTGCCACGCCGCCCAGTGGAACGGCGCCTTCTCGTGCTCGGGGCGGTCGGCCGTGTAGTAGTAGAGCGCCAGGGACAGACGGCGGCGATCCGGAGGGCACGCCAGGGGGGTCGGCACGCCGTGGAACGCGTCGTCCCTGATGGAGAACACCACCAGCCGGTTGAAGCCGGGCTCGACGGTCACGACGGGCTCACCGAGGTCCTTGGCCCACAACTCGAGCTGGCCGTGCCACGCGGGATCCCAGTTCCGGTTCAGGAAGATGAGGGCGTTCACCCGGCGATGGAGTCCCGTCTCGGGGTGCAGGTTGAAGTCTGCGTGCACACCGAGGCGGCCGCCCGTGAGGCTCACGTGGACCCCGCCTCCCAGGTAACTGTCGTCGGATTGCAGGGCGTCGATGCCGGTGAGCGTCGAGAAGAACCCGCACGCCACCGGCGAGTTCATGAAGCGCAGGGTGGCTGCGGTCGCACCTGGGAGGTACTCCGGACGGTCCATCCAACGCTTGTTGATCTGTTCGGAGTGATCGTCGCGGTTCCAGCTCGAGATGTCGGCGGCCTCGAGCTCTCCCGCGACCGTCTGCGCCAAGGCGGGCTCGAGGAAGTCGTCCACGATCAGGTGCGGAAACGGCACGGCGGCGGCGTACTCCTCGTGAAGGATCCTCGGGTCGTGTTCCGGGTTGATCATGGTGGCCTTCCTCGGGTGGCGGTCGTGGTCGAGACGCCGGCTCAGCCGGCGTCGAAGAAGAACAGCTGCACCAGGCGGGTGTCGCCGGGGCCGCCCTTACCGAAGTCGGAGTACGACGTGGCCGAGTGGATGAGACTCGCGTCCCAGATCACGAGGCGGTTGTAGAGGCCGGCGACCGACTCGACGAGTTCCCAGTTGTCGGCGTTCACGAGGTTGTACTCGTCGTAGACCGCGGCCTTGGCGGCTTCGACGGCGTCGCTGCTGCCCAGGCGGGCGACCTCGAAGGGGTGGGTCGGCCGGCGACGGCACCCGTGGACCCGGTCGCGCCAGAAGCTCGTGCCCGTGGTGGGCGGGGCGTCCGGCGTGAGGTAGACGGCGGCCGCGTATCCCTGGGTGTCGTGGTGCCACACGAGGGGATCGTCGGGACTCGTCTGCTGGAAGACGCCGTTGGCGGAGTGGCCGAGCCACTCGGTCACCGGTGTCCCGATGAGCCGCCCGAACTCCTCGCGCAGGTGCGGCCACAGGAACCGGTGGTTGGACCGCAGGCCCTTGTAGTAGCGGAGGTCGGCGCTGTACTCCTGGGCGAGGGCGATGGCGCGCACCTGGTCGGGGTCACGGTAGAAGTCGTCCACGACGACGAGGTGCGGGAGCCACCGGTGGAATTGTGGGACGTCGTGTGCCTGTCCCTGGTGCGCCACCAGGATGTCCTCGGGCACCCACATGGGCAGGTGCGCGGGCCCGTTCTCCACCAGGTACGCGGTGCGTCCGTCGCGCTCGCCCACCTCGCGCACCACGCTGTCGGCCCCGGCGAAGCACACGGGCTCGCCGACCCGGAACCGTACGGTGGCGAAGCTCACGGTGATCCCGTCGCGGGTGCGGTGGCCATACCGGCCGACTGTCGGCGTGCCCGGCGAGGTCGGACTACGGAGTGGTCCCGGCCGGCACCCGGCTGGCGAGCGCCGGGTTGAGCTGGATGGCCTTCCGCAAGTCGACGTGGCCGGCGGGCGCCTGGTTCTGCGAGATGAGGAGCAACCCCAGGTTGAACAGCACGTTGGCGTCGTTCGGGTTCAGCTGCAGCAGCTGGTTGTAGAGGTTGATCGCGCCCGCCGGGTCGGCAGTGGTCTCGAGAATGGCGAGGTTGAACAGTGCCGGCTTGTAGGTCGGGTCGGCCAGGATCGCCTTGCGGTACGAGGCCGCGGCCAGGTTGGGTTGGTTCAGGCGCTGCTGGTAGAGCACGCCGAGGTCGTAGTAGGCGAACTTGTTGGTGGGGTCCTTGACGCTCGCCGCCTGGAAGTCGGCGACCGCCACGCTCGTACGGCCGGCCGCCTGGGCCTGCAGGCCCTGCTGGACGAGCTTGTCGGCGGACACCGCCGGCGACGTCGGCGCCGACGAACGCGTGACGAACACGAGCACCACGGCGACCACGGCCGCCGCCACCACGAGGGCGATCCCGGGGACCACGAACTTGCCCATGCGCCGGTTCCGGCGTCCGTTTCTCGGGCCAGATGCATCCGACGAGGACGTGGGCGCCGACGTCATCGGGGCCGGTGCGGTCGCAGCAGTCGAATCGAGGTTTACCATCGCTCCACTCGTTCCCTAGATCTGCATGTCAATTCGGCCCCTGCGACGGGGATCTTGAGCCGGGGGGCGACGGCCGGCCGCGTAGGTCGGAAGTCCTACGTGACCCCATCACGGTCTGTACGCGCACCGATCGCTACGGGCTCGGCCATCACGCCGCTCATCCCGACAGGTACGCAGACTCCTGCTGCCAGGTGAAGTCGATCGCCGGATTGCCCGACGACTCGACCAGGATCTCGGTCATGCTCGGGTCGTGCTGGTAGCCCTGGGGGGCCCAGCCGGCGCCCATCACGCAGGTGCGGCAGGGCAGCTCGATGAGCACGTTGTCTCGGTGCCCCCAGCACCCGCGCTGGTTGGACGGCGTGCACTCGATGTTGGCGGAGCCGAGGCCGTCGTCGTACATCCAGAAGTAGATGGCCTCCAACGGGTTGCCGACGGCGCCCGCCCAGTTCGATCCCCACTCGGTGTACGGGAAGCCACCGGGCGGAGGGGGATCGCTGTCCTGCGCGGCCCCTTGCTCCGCCGCCTGGTCGAGCGCGCTCGCCATGGCGAAGAGGGGTGGCAGGCCCCGTGCGGTGCGCTCGAGGTTGGTGGCGACGAACAGTTGGCGTTCGGGCGACAGCTCCGTCCAATTCGTCGGAAGGGTGAGCGGCGTAAGGCCTTCGTGCGCGCGTCCGTTGGCGATCGCCGCCAACACCGAGTTCGTGCACGGCGCCGACCCGTCGTATTGCGCACCCGAGCAGCTCTGGAGGAAGTCGGGCTGCGGCGAGATGTTGGTGGCGGGATGAGCCGGCGGGACGAGCCCGCGTTCGGCCACCGGTGCCACCGGTGTCGGTGGTGGCGTCGGGGCGACCGGGACCGGAGCCGCGGGCGGTGCCTGGGCCGGGGGCGCGGTCGTGGGGGGCGCCACCGGCGCGGTTGTCGTCGGTGAGTGCAAGACCCGGATGGGCTGCGGCGCGTCGTGGCCGGCGGTCGCTCCCGCGATTGGCTCCGATGACGACCTGGCGCCGGATGGTCCTCCGGGTTGCAGGACCAGCGCGACGAGGACGACGAGCTGCCCCCCCACGAGGAGGCAGCCCAGGCGGAGCCACTTGGACCCGGGCCCCCCGTCGGGGCTCGTGCGTCCCCACAGGGACCCGCGGTTCACCCGCCAGGTATCGGCATCGGCGCGCTGGCACCTGAACGGCCGCGGCGTCGGCGGCGAACCGAATATGACCGGCGTTCGCCGAGGTCAGAAGGTCATTCGTGTCGTTGGTGCAACCGGACGCCGGGCAATTGGCTCGCAGTTGTCCGGTCGGGCGAGCCTGCCCTCGGATCAGCTCGAGGGCGTGTCGGGTGTCGTGACGAGATCGGCGTACTCCGGATGCCTCTCGATGTATGCGGCAATGAACGGGCAGCGGGCGATCACCCGTTCGCCAGCAGCTCGCGCCCCCTCGAGAGCGGCCCGAGCGAGCGCACTCCCGAGTCCGTGACCTTCGAAGGCCGGGTCGATCTCGGTGTGGAGGAAGATGACCACCTTCGGCGTCCTGCGGTAGTTCGCGAACCCCGCCAAGGAGCCGTCGAGGAAGACCTCGTATCTGTTCGCCTCGACGTTGTCGGCCACGCGAACGTCGCCATCGGATTCGAATGCATCGACCACCCGCCACCTCCGGCCACGCCGCACACACCGCACACACAGGACAAACCGCACCGCTCGGCGCCCCGGATTCCGCCGCCGCAGGCCCGACGTGCCGCGTCCTCGGCGGTAGGGCACAATCTATGCGTGACGTCAGTCGTTCAATCAGGCCCGAAACGACGCCTCGGGCCCCCGCGCCTCAACCTCGGGCCGCTCACCGCAGCCCAGAAGATGTGGGCCGTCGTCTTTTCGCTCGTGGGGATGATCGTGGCGACCGTCGTGGGGACCATCGTCATCGCCATCATCGTCGGACTGGCCGACGGCCACTGACGGGCGGGCGAGCGTATCGGCGGCGATGAGGGGCGAGCGTGCTGGACGAAGGAGCGCACAGGAACATCCTCGCGGCACTGGACGCGGCGATCAGCCGGTGCATCGACGCGTTCAACATCGCTTCCGAGGCCGGTGACACCGAGCTCGCCGAAGCGGCGCGCGCCAGGGTGAACGGGCTGAAGGCCTTCCGCGACGAAGTTTCGGCGCGCCCCACCCGACCGGCACGCTGGATGCAGGCTCGCTCGCCCCGTGGAGACGCGCGTCAGCGCTGAAACCCGTCGGGCACGACAGATAGCCTGCGCGGCGTGACCGGCGCACCGGAAGTCGAGCAGGTCGCGCTCGTCACCGGCGCGTCGGCGGGCATCGGCCGGGCGTGCGCCGATCGTCTCACCGGCGCGGGCTGGGCCGTGGTGGGGGCGAGCCGGCGCGGCTCGTCGTCGGGCCCGTGGACGGGGCTGGTCATGGACGTGGACGACGACCACGCCGTGGCGGCCGGAATGAGCTCCGTGCTCGACAAGTACGGGCACATCGACGCGCTCGTCGTGGCTGCCGGGTGGGGACTCGCCGGCGCCGTCGAGCACACCGGTGTGGACGAGGCCAAGGCGCAGTTCGAGACCAACTTCTTCGGCGCGCTGCGGGTCGTGCAGGCCGCCCTCGCGCCCATGCGGACGCGACGCTCGGGGCGCATCGTGCTCGTGAGCTCGATCGGCGGGGTCGTGGCGCTCCCCTTCCAGGCCTTCTACAGCGCGAGCAAGTTCGCGCTCGAGGGTCTCGGCGAAGCCCTCGCCTACGAGGTCGAGCCGTTCGGCATCTCGGTGACCCTCGTCCAGCCGGGCAACGTGCGCACTGACTTCACGTCCAGCCGCCGCTTTGCGGCGGCGTCGGAGCGCGACGATGTGTACGGCGATGCGATGCGCCACGCCGTGGGAGTGATGGAGCGCGACGAACAGTCCGGCGTTCCCGCCGACGACGTCGCGGCGGTGGTGCAGAAGGTGCTCGAGGACCGGCGCCCGCCGCGCCGGGTGTCGGTGGGCAAGGCGGGCGAGCGTGTCGGCGTGGTCGCCAAGCGGCTCCTGCCGTTCCGCTTGTTCGAGTCCGCCGCCCGTGGCGCACTTGGCGTACCCGATCGGCGCTGACCCGCACCGAGTCGACACCGGACCACCGGACCGCCGCCGAATCGGCGTCGGCCCATTCGGCCCGGCGGCCGAGGAGGCGATGGTACCGAGGAGTCAGGCCGAGGAACCCGGGAGCTCCCTCAGCGCGTCGGAGTCCGACGGGTGCGGCGCGGTCAGCCCCCGAGCCGGCGCGCCCGCCTCGGGATGCAACCGGGACACGAGCTCCGCGCCCGGCTCCCACGCCACGAGGCGGTCGCGGCCTGCGTCCTTGGCGGCGTACAGCGCCCGGTCGGCGCGCCGCAGGACCTCGGTGGCGAGGTCCGATGGGCCCGTCCACGAAGCCGTGCCGAAGCTCACGGTCACCGGCACAGCCGTCGCCGCGGCGCGCACCGCTTCTTGGAACCGGCGCGCCACGCGGTGCGCTTGCCGGTGGTCGGTCTCGGGCAACAGGACGGCGAACTCGTCGCCGCCCAGGCGCCCG
>DATGKD010000245.1:0-18776 GCA_035294855.1 Acidimicrobiales bacterium | reverse complement strand
TCCACGAGGCCCTCGGCGCCCCCGACAAGGGCGTGGAGTGGATCCCCGGCGACCACTTCCTGGCCGAGGCACCCGGCCTGCGCGAGCGCGCCGCGGACCTGGTGGCGGCCTGGATCGCCGAGCGTTCGGCCTGACCACAAGTACCATGGGCTGGTGTCCGACGCCCCAGACCCGGTGGACGGAGCCGGTTCGGTGCGGCCGCTGCGAGTGGTGATCGTCGACGATCACGAGGTCCTCCGGGCCGGCACCCGGCAGATCCTCGAGACCGCCGACGACATCGTCGTGGTGGGTGAAGCCGACGACGGCGACTCGGCCATCCGGATGGTGAAGGAGAGCCAGCCCGACGTGGTCCTGGTCGACATCCGGCTCCCCGGCGACAGCGGCATCGAGGTCGCCCGCCAGGTGTGCGCCACCGCCCCGGACACCAAGGTCGTCATCCTCTCCGCGTACGACGACGCCAGCTATCTCCACGCCGCGTTGGCCGCGGGTGCCGCGGGATACCTGCTGAAGACGATGCCCCGGGGAGAGCTGATCAACGCGGTGCGCGCCGCCGGCCTCGGCACCACGGTCCTGGACGCGTCCATGACCTCGCAGCTGTCACAACCGCCGTCCCACTCCATGGTCGGCGCGGACGGCACCACGCTCACCACCCGCGAACGTCAGGTCATCGAGCTGGTGGCCGAGGGGCTCGCCAACAAGGCGATCGCCGCACGGCTCGGCATCAGCGCGCGCACCATCGAAGGGCACCTCAACCACGTCTTCGCCAAGCTCGGGGTGTCGTCACGCACGGAGCTCGTCCGCTTCGTGCTCGACAACAACCTCACCGACATGGCGCACGTACCGCGCGACGCAGCGGACTGAGAGAACGCCCCTCGAGCGTTCGGTGCCCCCCGGCGGGTGCCCTCAGAGCGAAGGCGCGTACCCGGCGGGGAGGTTGATCGACTTCTTCTCGAGGAACAGCTCGAGACCGTCGGGGCCGAACTCACGCCCGATGCCGGACTCCTTGTAGCCCCCGAACGGCGTGGAGAAGTCGATCGGGATCGGGCTGTTCAGCATGTACGTCCCGGTGCGCACGCCGCGGGCGACCTTGAGGCCGCGCTCGGGATCGGCGGTCCACACCGACCCGCACAGCCCGTAGCTCGAGTCGTTGGCGATGGCCACGGCCTCGTCGTCGCCGCCGTCGTAGGGGATGACGGCCAGGACCGGGCCGAAGATCTCCTCCTGGGCGATCCGCATGCTGTTGTCCACGTCCACGAAGACGGTCGGCTCGACGAACCAGCCCTTCGACATGGACGCCGGGCGTCCGCCCCCGAGGGCGACCTTCGCCCCTTCCTCCTGCCCGATCTTGATGTAGCCCTCGACCCGGTCACGCTGGCGCTCGGCGACGAGCGGCCCGACCTCGGTGGTGGGGTCGAGGGGGTCGCCCACCTTCATGCCCGAGACCGTGTCGACCAGCGCCTCGACGACCTCCTGGTAGCGGTCGCGTGGGGCGAGGATGCGCGTCTGGGCGATGCAGGCCTCGCCGTTGTTCATGATGGCGTTGGGCAGGAGCATGGGCAGCGCCTCGGCGAGGTTGACGTCGTCCAGGAGGACCGCCGCCGACTTGCCTCCCAGTTCGAGGCTGAAGCGCTTGAGCTGCTCGCCACAGATGGCGCCGATCTTCTTGCCCGCCACGGTGGAGCCCGTGAAGGACACCTTGTCGACGCCGGGGTGGCGCACCAGGTGCTCCCCCACTTCGCGGCCGGCGGGCAGCACGCTCAGCACGCCCTTGGGCAGGCCCGCCTGCTCGAACAGCTCGGCGAGGCGGAAGGCGTCGAGCGGGGTCTCCGGCGCCGGCTTGAACACGACTGTGCACCCCGCCACGAGCGCCGGGGCCAGCTTGGCGGCCGCGATGAACATGGGAACGTTCCACGGGCTGATGGCCGCCACCACGCCCACGGGCTCCTTGGCCACGAGGACCTGGCCCATGAGGCCCTGGCGGACCTCGTCGAACGCGAACGACCCGGCGAGCCCGGCGTAGTAGTCGAGGATCATCGTCGGCGCGAGGACCTGGGCCATCGTGCCCCAGCCGACAGGCGAGCCCATCTCGGACGAGATGAGCTCGGCGAGCTCCTGCATCTCACCCTTGATGGCATCGGAGACTTTGGTGATCACCGCGGCGCGCTCCGCGGGTGTCATGTGCGGCCACGGCCCTGAGTCGAACGCCTGGCGGGCGGCGGCCACCGCCTTGTCCACGTCGGCCTGGGTGGCATCGGGGACGCGCCCGACGACCTCCTCGGTCGCGGGGCTGATCACGTCGATGGTCGCGGTCCCGGCAGGGGCCGTCCACTCGCCACCGATGAACAGTCGGTCGTAGGCCTTCACGTCCCCTCCTCAGCGCGCAGCATCAATTGGAACCTGTTTCGCTTCTGGCGATGCTACCCGGCGGGGGCGACGGGCCGGTAGGGCACGACCAGCGAGGGGGGTGGAGGAAGGACCGCCGGAGCCGTCCCGATCGAGGAGAAGAGCAGGTCGAGGGACAGCCGTGAGCCCCCGAGCAGCGCGCTCACGGTCTCGCGGCGCACATGGTCGCCGTCCACCACGGCGGTCACACTCACCGACGTGAGCTGCGCGACGTGCGTCCTCAACAACGTCGTCGTGAACCGGTCGAGGTCGTCGGGGAGGAACGTGTAGACCCCGCCCCGGCGCGTCACGACCGTGGCGCTCCTCGCCGCCTCGAGTGGATAGAGCACGACCCCGGCGGCCGAACGGCCGAGCCCGGCAACGGGCGCCAACTCGACCCACCGCCCACCGCGCAGCTGGTAGCGCCTGGACCCGATGACGATCGCCGTGCCCGTGCCCCCCGACGTGGTCGTCTGGTCCTGCACGCGATCGGGTGCCTGGTAGACGATGTGGACCACGTCGGTGGACGCCAGACGCTGCTGGGCGGAGGCGGGCACTCCCGGCAGGACCGACGTGACCTTGCCCGTGTCGTCGAGCACGAAGCCGGACGCGGCCGAGGTTGCTCCGGCGGCGGCCCGGAGCTGGGAGACAGCGACGGGCGGCGCGGTCGAGAGCGATAGCGCGATGGCGCCCACGGCGAGGATGACGAGCACTCCGACGAGGACGCGGGGCACCACGCCGTGAGACGGTCCCACGCGACGGCTCAGCTGCCGGGGGGCGTCTGCGGGACCCCCGCGTCGCGCAGGCGCTCGGCCACCCAGGCCACGCTGTTCTCCCGTTCCATGACGTCCTCCCAGCCCGCGAGGACCTGCTCGAGGCGGTCACGATCGGGAATCCAACCGACCACCCCCACCGTCAGCGTCCCGGTGCTCACCGACCCCGCGAGGAGGTCCCCGAAGGGGTCCTCTACCACGCGGCTCGTCGGCTCGCGCATGACGTAGAGCTCGCCGGTGTCCGCCACCCACGACAGCTCGTAGCGAACGCCCTGCGCATCGCGCCAGTCCGTGCCGAGCTCGATCTCCTCGGAACGACGGCGACGCTCGTCGGCCTCGTAGAACTCTTCGATGTCCATGGGGCCCAACCCTATGGCGCCGGCATTAGCGTGAACCGTCTTGTCGACCCTCGTGCCGACCCGCCCCCGCCGCGCCACGTTCACCTCGGCGGCGCGCGAGCTGGCGACACGCGACCCGGTGATCGCACGGCTGGTGGAGCTCGACGGCCTCCCTCGCCTGAGGGCCCGCGCCGACAGCCACTTCGCGGCGCTCGTGCGATCGATCGTCTTCCAGCAGCTGGCCGGGGCGGCCGCCGCCGCCATCCACGGGCGCGTGGTGACCGCGTTGAAGGGAGACGTCACGCCCGCAGCCGTCGTGGCCACCCCTCCTGCGGTGTTGCGCGGCGCGGGGCTGTCGGCCGCCAAGGAAGCGTCGTTGCGGGACCTGGCGGTGAAGGTGGAAGAGGGGACGGTGGTTCTCGACCCTCGCGGGCTCGCCCGTGAGAGCGACGACGAGGTCGTGACGCGCCTGTCGACCGTCCGGGGTATCGGGCGCTGGACCGCGGAGATGTTCCTCTTGTTCCAGCTGCGCCGGCTGGACGTCTGGCCCACCGGCGACCTCGGCGTGCGGCGAGGGTACGGACTGGCGTGGGGCATCCCCATGCCCTCACCGAAGGAGCTCGAGCAGCTCGGGGACCCCTTCCGCCCGTACCGGTCGATCGCCGCGTGGTACTGCTGGCGGACGGTGGCGCTCGAGCGCAGCGGCACGGGGCTGTTCGTGGCCCCGGGCGGGCCGGTCGGTCCCGGCACCCCGACTACGGACGGGCCCGCACGAGGCCGAGGTCGACCATCCCCAGACGGCGACCGGCCAGCTCGCACACGGCCAAGAGCACCGTCGTCGCCAAAAGGAACGGGCCGAGCACCTCGAGGCCGGCCGACTGCATGAGCACGCCCGCCAGGGCGCTCAGCAGCGCGCCGCCCGCCCCTGCCGACGCCAGCTGCCAACCGATGACGGTGGGAGCGTGTGTGTCGCCGGACCACCCGGGCGTCTGGCCCACGAGCGTGGGGAAGACGGCCGCCAGGCTGAGGCCGAGGACCATGAGCCCGGCGGCGCCCACGCTCTCGGTGGGGCGCCACCAGAAGAGCCCGGCCCCGCCCACCGCGCCCACGACGCTCGCGCGCAGGAGGACCCCGGGGCCGGCGCGGGTGGCGATCCCGGCAGCCAGAAAGCGACCCAGGGTGAGGCTCCCCCAGTACCCCGCCACCAGCGCACCGGCCACCGCGGTGTCGAAGCGCCGGGACGCGGTGAACACGGTGAACGACCACTGGCCGGCCGCGACCTCCACGCCCGTGTAGACGAAGAACGTCCCCAGGCTGAGCGCAACGGAACGGCGGGCGATGCCGGTGGACCGGCGGCGTCTCGCGCGCCCCTCGTTGCCGGGCTCGTCATGACCCGGTGGGCCGTCGCCGGCGGAAGCCCGGGCCCGGGCAGGCTCGCCGGGTCGCATCCAGCGCGCCCTGCTGGCCACGAAGGCCACGACCATCACGACCTCGCATCCGCACAGCACGCCGTAGGCGGTGCTCCAGCCGGCGCCCGCCACGACCAGTCGGGTGAGAAGGATCGGGCCCACCGTGGCGCCCACCCCGTAGCACGCGTGCACCAGGTTCAAGCGCCTGGTGCTGTCGCCCACCGCCTGGAAGGCGTTGATGGCGGCATCGACGGTCCCGCCGGCGGCACCGAGCACCGCCGCGGCGGCGACCACTGCCCACCACCACGGCGTGGCCGCCATGCCGAGCGCGCCAACCGAGCCCGCCGTCGCCGCGATGACGAGGACCGTCCCCCGCCCGAGGGTGCGGGTGAACGTCCCCGAGAATCCGCTCGCCAGGAGGTAACCGACGGTGACTGCCAATTGGATGATGCCGAGCGCCGCGAGCGGCTGCCCGAAGCTCGCCCGGAGGAAGGGCCACGCCGCGCCGAGCATGCCGTCGGGGAGCCCGAGCACCACGAAGGCACCGAGTGAGATGCCGAGCAGTCCGGCGTGCGAGGTGCGGCCGTCGTCGTGGCTCACCCGGCGATGCTGTCACCTCGTCGGAGGTTGCCGCGCTTCTTGCCGCGGTGGCGCGCGGCGGTGGGTCTGCTGAGACGACGAGCGCCGCGAACCGCAGAGATCAGCGGGGGGGCGCCGCCTGAATGGCCTGCACGATCTTTTCGATCTCGACGTCCTGCGCCTTCAGGTGCTTCTGGATCTCGAGCGCCTCGTGCAGGACCGCGGCCGCGTCCTTGTAGGTTTCCTCCGAGCGCTTGTCGGCCGCCTGGGCCTGGATGTTCTGCCCCACGATGATGATGGGGAGCAGCACGAGCTGGAGGAACTCAGAGGAGAGCCAGAGGACGAGCACGGTCGCCGAATGCTGCTTGATGGTCGACGGCAGGCTGACGAACGCGATGACGCCGAAGGCATACGCGGCCCACATGGTGCCGACGATGACCGTGATCAAGAGCCCAGCGCGCGCGTTGAAGCGGATGACGGGGTTCGGATGGTCGAGGCGCCGCTGGTCTCTGGTCTTGACGGGGCCCTTGCGCTGGCGCTCCTCGATCCTCGGGTGCGGCTCGTGCGTGTAGGTCTGCGTCATGCGTGGATTGTCGCGTCGGACGCCCGCTCAGACGGTGATGCTGACCCCCCGGGGCGGCACTGGGCCGCAGGAGTTGAAGGCGGAGGGTTGGGCGGCGATCCCTCGGGCGTCGTCAGTGGTGGTCCGGAGGAACCGGGTCGCGCCACATGGGCCAGATCTTCGGCCCTTTCGGCAGCGTGATCTCACCGGTGACTTCGAACCCGTGCCGACGATAGAACGGGATGTTCGATTCCTTCGACGACTCGAGGTACGCGCCGAGCCCGCTGTCGTCGCAACGATCGAGCACCGGACGCAACAACGCTGAACCGATGCCCTTCCCCTGATGTTCGGGATCGGTACCGAGGATCGCCAGGTAGTAGTGCGGAGTCTTGGGATGCTGACGCTCGACGGCCGAGAGCGTGCGGAGCGCGTTCGGCATCCCCGAGCGAAAGCCGCGCGCGAAGCCAACCGTTCCCCGCAAGAGCTGCGAGGGCGTCATCCGCCACTGCCGAGGTGGATCCCAGATCGCCGCGGCCACGAGGTCGGGCTCGGTGTAGCAGGAGGCGTGCGGCACGTGCTGCACGCGCAGCATCGTCGAGAAGATCACCTCGCAGCGGCGCAGCCGCGTGGCCGGGTCCGGCACGAGGAACTCCCACACGGGATCGTCCTCGAAGGCGCGCGCCAGGCTTCTCGAGATCGCCCCGACGTCGTCGGTCGTCACCAGTCGGACCGGCCCGGCCACGAGCGAGCAGGTTACCGTCGGTCAGAACCAGTGGAACCAGGGATGGCCGCTGCGCCAGAACACGAGGTCCACCTTGCCGACGATGTTGCCGGCGGGGACCGTCCCCCAATAGCGACTGTCGTCGGAGAAGCCCCGGCAGTCCCCCATCATGAAGTAGTGGCCCGCGGCGATCACCGTGGTGTGGATGTGGGCGGCCTGTTCGGCGCACTGGCCCGTCAACGGAGGAAGCCACGGTTCGGTGAGCGGCCGGCCGTCGATCAGCACACGGGTCCCCGACGACGAGATCGTCTCGCCCGGCAGCCCGATCACCCGCTTGACGAGCGTCGGCGGTCCGCCCCGGTCCGCGGGCACGTTCGCGAACACGACGATGTCCCCGCGATGGATGGTGCCGGACAGCTTGTCGACCAGGATGCGGTCGCCGGGCTGGAGCGTCGGCGCCATCGACGAGGTCGGCACCGAGTAGGTCTGGATGGCGACGGCGCGGACGACGATGGCGACGGCGACCGCCACCGCGATGACGATCAGCCAGCTGGCGACGGCGCGGACCCGGTGCAGCCGGGGCCGCGCTTTCAACGCGGTTCCGGCCACCCGAACTGCCCGAGCTGGTCGGCGAGCGACGCCATGACCGCCTTCTCGTGTTGCCACACCGTCTCGACCTGCGCTGCCCATCCGGCGCGCAACAAGCTCTTGTTGGCGACGAGCGCAGGGACCCGGTGGCGGGCAATCTGCCCGGCGAGGTCGAGAGTCTCCTCGAGCGCCTGCCCGGAAGGCGCCTTCGAGTGGGCGAACCCCCTCGCCACCGCCTCGTCCGCCCCGAGCGGCGACCCGGAGAGCACGAGCCGTGCGGCCTCCTGGTGGCCGACGCGGCGCGGCAGCAACCACGAGCTGCCGGCTTCAGCGGCCGTGCCCAATGCGATGAACGGCAGGCGGATCTCGGCGTCCTGGTCGACGACGACGATGTCGCAGTGCAACAGGATCGTGGCACCGAAGCCGACCGCCAAGCCGTTCACCGCGGCGAGAAGCGGCTTGGGGAACCGGGCGAGGGTGCGCAGCAACGGGTCGAACTGCACGCCGAGCTCAGCGCTGCCGCCCGGACGGCGCATCTCGTTCATGTCGACCCCGGACGAGAACGCTCGTCCCGCCCCCGTGAGCACGCCGACGGCCACCTCGTCATCGGCAGCCGCCTCTTCGAGAAGAGCGGCGAGCCGCCGGTAGCCGTCGGCCGTGAACGCGTTGAGCTTCTCGGGACGATGGAGAGTGAGCACCCTGACCCCGCCGCGATCTTCGACGCGCACGTCGAACGGCGTCACTTCCTTCTTTCCTTCTCCCACCGCGGTTTCCTCGTCTGTCGGCCGGTGTGCCTAGGCTGAGGCTACGTCAGAGAAGCGCAACGCAAACGACCCCCACGAACACGACGACGACGTCCTCGTCGACCGAACGCGGCCGGAAGTCGCCGTGGTGACGCTCAACCGGCCTCACCGCCTGAACGCCCTCACCTCCGACATGCTCGACCACCTGTTCGGTGCATTCGAGGAGCTGGGGCGCGACGCCACCTGCCGGGTGGTGGTGATCACCGGAGCCGGTCGTGGATTCTGCTCGGGCGACGACCTGCGCGACTACCACCCCCCAGCGTGGGTGTCACCCAGCCTCGGCCCCCTCCAGTCGAACATGTACCAGCAGAAGCACGTGGCGGCGCTGGTTCCCCGCATGCGCGCGCTCCCACAACCGGTCATCGCGGCCGTGAACGGGCCCGCCGCCGGCGCAGGCTACGCAATCGCCTTGGGCGCCGACCTTCGCGTGGCAAGCGAGTCGGCGCTGTTCGTGGACGCCTTCGTGAAGATCGGCGCTTCCGGGGCCGAGATGGGCCTCAGCTGGCTGCTGCAACGCATCGTGGGCGCCACGCGCGCCGCCGAGCTGGTCCTGACCGGGCGCCGCGTCGACGGGCGTGAGGCAGCGCGCATCGGGCTCGTCCTCGATACGGTTCCCGACGGCACCGTCCTCGACACGGCGCTGGCCCTCGCCGACCAGATCCTCGCCAACACCCCCATGGGCACGTGGATGGGCAAGGCGACGTTGTGGTCGAACCTCGAGATCCCCAGCCTCGAGGCGGCGATCGACCTCGAGGCGCGCACCCAGATCCTGACGCTCGCCACCGAAGACGCCGCCGAGCAGAGACAGGCCGCACGAGAAGGTCGGGCGCCGAAGTACTCCAACCGTTGAGCGACCCGGTGAGCCACTCACTGCCACGGCCCGGGCGCGCAGCGCCCGACGTGGCATGTTGAACCCTTCATGAAGAGCCCCGTCAAGGTTCAAGAGATGGTCCGGCGCCGGGTACGGCGCCGGACCCTGTGGCGCCGGACCCGCCTCGGCGTGCTCGTGGCGCTCGCCGTCATCGCCGCGGGCGGGGCCGCATTCGGGATCGATCGCATGGTCGTGGCGATCCACCGGTACTACGCAGGCCAGCCCCACTCGGGCGGGCATCCCAGCGCCATCGACACCCCGACGACGTCGCCCACCACGACCGCCCCGCCGGGACCGCCCGGGTGTGTGGCCGCCGACATGAAGGGGCGGTGACCAATTGGCAAGCGACGTCCGGCGTGACGTACGAGATCGTGACGCTCACCAACATCTCGTCGGCACCGTGCACGTTGTCGGGTTTCCCCACGCTGGGGGCCAACGCGCAGAACGGGAGTGCGCTCCCCGCGGCGGCCCGTGACGTCGCCACGCTGGGCTCGACGACGACCTCGTCCCCGTCGGGAGCCGCTCCCGTCACGGTCGCGCCCGGAGCGGGCTCGTGGTTCGAGCTCGCCTTCGGGGATGTCTGCTCCCAGGTCCTCAGCCCCGGCGCCGGTCCCACGACGACCGCCGGAGCCTGCTTCGCCGGCCAATGGCTGCAGGTGTTCCCCCCGAGGACGACGAATGCCCTGCTCGTGACCGAGCCCCTGAAGTTCGACTACGAAACCTCGGGATTCGAAGTGGGCCCCTTCATGACCCCACCGGCACCGTCCTCACCGCCGACGAGTGGATAGTGAGACGCTCGAGACGCGCCCTGGCGCCGGGTATGCGTCCTCGCAGATGATTTCCCGGCCGGGCGATCGTCCGTAGAGGCATCGGCGGAGACGAGTGAAGGGAGCTGCCGTGCCCACCATCACCCCGTGCCTCTGGTTCGACACCGACGGCGAAGAGGCCGCTCGGTTCTACGTGTCGATCTTCCCCGATTCGGAGATCACGAACGTGTCCCGTTACGGGGAGGGCGGCCCCCGACCGGCCGGCACCGTGCTCACCGTGGAGTTCCTCCTCGACGGCCACCCGTTCACCGCGCTGAACGGCGGCCCCGAGTTCACGTTCGATGAGGCGATCTCGTTCATGATTCCGTGCACCGACCAAACAGAAGTCGACTACTACTGGGACCGCCTGACGGAGGGCGGCGAGGAGGGTCCCTGCGGCTGGCTGAAGGACAAATTCGGCGTGTCGTGGCAGGTCGTCCCCGAGGCGCTCGTGGAGCTCCTCACCGATCCCGACCCCGGTCGTGCCCAGCGGGCGATGAAAGCCATGATGGGGATGAAGAAGCTCGACGTCGCCGCACTGCGCGAGGCCGCCGACGCCGCCTGATGCCCGCGCGGCGAGTTGGCCGTCACTTGTGCGATGACGACCGCCAGGAACGGGACGACGGGAGAGAATCGCCCTCGGTCGCGCCGTTTCGACGTGCTTGATGGTGGTTCGACGGCCTTCGCTCACACCGAATCGCTCCATAGGGGCACCCCGACGTGGAACCAGCGTTGCGGCGCACGTAGCCTGACGCCACTGCGCGGGCCCCTCCACCAATGTGACGCGACGGGACGAGAAAGTAGGCCATCGCCACCGTGACCCATATCCCATGCAGCGCCCGATCGATCGCCCGTTCGGCCGGGCTCCTCGTCGCGGTGATGCTGGTGGCGAGCTCCTGCAGCGGCGGCGCCAGCAGCACGACGACGACTCCCAGCGGACCGGTGCGCGTGAAGGGCGGTCCGACCGGCCACTACGTGATCCCGAAGGACATCCACAAGATCAAGCACGTCGTGGTCGTCATGCAGGAGAACCGGTCGTTCGACACGTATTTCGGGACGTTCCCCGGCGCCGACGGCATTCCCATGCAGAACGGCAAGCCGACGGTCTGCGCGCTGGATCCGGCCACAGGCCACTGCGTGAAGCCCTACATCAACCACACCGACATCAACGGTGGCGGTCCTCACGACCTCGTCAACGCCACTGCCGACATCAACGGGGGCAAGATGGACGGATTCATCGGACAGGCCGAGGGCGCCAAGAAGGGATGCGCCACCGTCGACGAGCCCGGCTGTGCCAACTCTGTCGTGACCGACGCTCTCGGCTACCACACCGCCACCGACATCCCCAACTACTGGACGTACGCCAAGGACTTCGTGCTCCAGGACCACATGTTCGAGCCTCAGGCGTCGTGGAGCCTGCCCGCACACCTGTTCATGGTGTCGGAGTGGTCAGCGCGTTGCACCCGGCACGACAACCCCTTCAGTTGCAAGAACAGTCCCGAGACGGTGGGCGGCGCGCCCCCGCGCCGCCCCGCCCTGTACGGCGGGAGGAGTGCCAGCAAGCCGATCTTCGCCTGGACCGACCTCACCTATCTGATGCACAAGGACCACGTGAGCTGGGGGTACTACGTGGTGAGCGGCACCGAGCCCGACTGCGAGAACCCGGCCCAATTGACGTGCGCACCGGTGGCGCAGAGCTCCAACACGCCCGGCATCTGGAACCCCCTGCCGCTGTTCGACACCGTGAAGCAGGACGGGCAGTTGAAGAACATCCAGGACATCTCTCGCTTCTTCGCCGCCGCCAAGAGCGGACATCTACCCGCCGTGTCGTGGCTGAGCCCGTCGGGCGAGGTGAGCGAGCATCCCCCCGCCCCGGTGAGCTTCGGTCAGAGCTATGTGACGAGTGTCATCAACGCCATCATGCGCAGCCCCGACTGGAGCTCAACGGCGATCTTCCTGGCGTGGGACGACTGGGGTGGCTTCTACGACCACGTGGTGCCGCCCACGGTCGACCAGAACGGCTATGGGTTGCGGGTGCCCGGCATGGTGATCAGCCCGTACGCCAAGCAGGGGTACATCGACCACCAGACCCTCAGCTTCGACGCCTACGACAAGTTCATCGAGGACGACTTCCTCGGCGGCCAGCGCATCGACCCGGCCAGCGACGGTCGTCCCGACCCGAGGCCGGACGTGCGTGAGAACGAGAAGATGCTCGGCAACCTGCTTTCGGACTTCGACTTCAGCCAGCCACCCCGGTCGCCCATGATCTTGAAGGTCCATCCGCCAACGACGCTGACGGGGACACCGACGCCCGCCCAGGGGCTGCCCGCGCCGCAGTTCTGATGCGCTTGTGCTGCCCTTCTGCCCCGGTCCTTCAGATGCCGAGGTCGAAGGTGCGGGTGACGTCGACCGTCTCGAGCATGCTCCGGTCGTGGGTGACGAGCACGAGGGTCCCCGGATAGCCGGACAGGGCCTCCTCGAGCTGCTCGACCGCGGGGAGGTCGAGGTGGTTGGTGGGCTCGTCGAGCACGAGGAGGTTCACCCCCGAGGCCTGAAACACCGCCAGCTCCGATCGGGTGCGCTCCCCGGGTGACAAAGATCGTCCCGGTGACGTCACGACGTGCGCGCCGAGGCCGAACTTGGCGAGCAACGAACGCGCCGACGTGACGTCCAGCCCGGTGCGGGCGATGAAGGCGTCGAGGAGCGACGCCGAGCCCGAGAGCGCCTGACGGTCCTGTCCCAGCTGCCCCGCCACGACACCCGGGCCCACGTACCGCTGCCCCGAGGCGAGCTCGAAGTGCCCGAGCAGGGCGCCGACGAGCGTCGTCTTCCCCGAGCCGTTGCGACCGGCGATGCGCAGCCGCTCGCCCCACCCGATTTCGAGGTCCAGCGGGCCGAGAGAGAACGTGCCGCGCCGCACGACGGCCTGGTCCAGGCGCGCCACGACCCTCCCGGCGCGCGGCGCGCTCGCGATGGTGAACTGGAGGTCCCAGCCCTCCCACGGCTTGTCGACGACGTCCAGGCGCTCGAGAGCACGCTCGGTGCGCCGGGCCCGCGAGGCCAATTGCTCGGTGCGGTTCAGACGGAAGTCGCGCTGCGCCTTGTCGTTGTCGGCGCGCCGGCGTTCACGTGCCACGCCAGTGGTGGCCCACTGGCGTTCTCGGCGGGACCGGTCGAGCAGTTGTCGTCGCCGCGCCTGATAGTCGGCATAGGCCTCTTGCGCATGGCGACGCGCCGTGGCTCGCTCCTCGAGGTAGGCGGCCCAACCGCCGTTGTACTGGCGGGCCCCGTGGTCGTGTTCGTCGATCTCGAGGACCGCCGTGACGGTGTTCGCCAGAAACGAGCGGTCGTGCGACACCACCGCGAGCCCACCGCGTCGTTCGGCCACGAATCGCTCGAGTCGGGCCAGCCCGTCGAAATCGAGGTCGTTGGTGGGCTCGTCCAGGAGGACGATGTCGAACCGCGCCACCAGCACCGCGGCGAGCTCGACGCGCGCCGCCTGGCCACCCGAGAGGACCGCCGTGGGCAGCTCCGCCAATTCCCGGGCGAGGCCCAGATCGTCCAGAACGGCCTCCACGCGGGCATCGACGTCGGGAGCGCCGAGCGCCTGCCAGCGCTGCAGCGCGGTCGCGTAGTGGTCCGAAGCACCCGGATCGCCGCGCCCCAGCGCGTCGGCCGCCGATTGGAGCTGTTCCTCGGCGTCGGCCACGCCGGTGACGCGGTGCAGCTTCTGGCGCACGCTCTCTGCTTCGTTGCGGTCGGGCTCTTGCGCCAGGTACCCCACGGTGGCGTCCGGCGGCGATATGCCCACCACCCCGGCGTCGGCGAGTTCGAGGCCCGCCAGGATGCGCAGCAGGGTCGACTTCCCGACGCCGTTCGCCCCGACGACGCCCAGGCAGGTGCCCGGGGCGACGGTGACGGAGACGTCGCGCAGGATCGTGCGCTCCCCGCGGACGCGGTTGATCGCGGTCGCGGTCAGGGTGGCAGGAACAGATGAATCGGGCGCGGGCAACAGAACCTCCGGTGAAAAGGGACACGGACCGAGGACGTCGCTCAACGCACGTCATGATCGTAGCGAAACGGTGACCTCTCAGGACGCGAGCACCGCGATGGTGATGAGCACGGCGTCGTAGAGGAAGTGCGCCATGATCGGGCGGTTCAGCCGGCGGTGCTTCTGGAACGAACGCGTCACGAAATAGCCGAACGGCAGCAGGAGCAGGACGCCCACCCCGTAGTACACGTGGTAGCTCGAGCGCAGCACCATGCTGAGGACGAGCGCCCGGTTCCGACGCCAACCGAGTTGCTCGAGGCGGACGAGGAGATAGCCGTTGATCATCACCTCCTCGGTCACCGCCGTCACGGCCGAGATGACGATGCCGTAGACCACGTAGTAGTGCGGGACGTGGCCGATCGCCGTCGGGTTGACGGCACGACGGGCATGCACGATGAGCGGCGCGAACGGGATGAGGACGGCGATCTCGCTCACGTAGCTCAGCGCCGCGAGCCCCAGGCCGGGCCAGATGTCGGCCGCGAAGCGGGGAACCCCCAAGCCGAGCACCGACGGCGTCTGGCCCGTCCTCGCCAACAGGAACAGCGTCAACGGCACCACGGCTCCCAGCCCCAGGTACAGCGCGATGCCCAGGATCATGTTGGTGAGGGGTTGTCCGTGGACGAACGACGGGAACCGGTTGACGTCGGCGACGCCCTCGGCGTTCTGGACGAGCGGCACGATCGCACTCCCTACCGCGGGGATCAGGAACACCGCGAGCACCCAGCGCGCTTCCCAGACGAGATCGCGGCGCGTCGGCTCGGTGAGGCGCGCCTCGAGCCGATCGGGTTCCACTCGGTGCGCTGTCGGCACAGGCGACCACACCCAGAACTGCCAGCCGGGGGGCGGGGGCGGCCACTCGGGCGGCGGACTCCACCCCTGGGGCGGCGTCCAACCCGGTGGCGGCGGGGGCCACCCCGGGGGCACCCGCCATTCCCAACCAGAGCCAGCCGGCGGCGGCGCGTCCACCGTTCGAGGTTATGACGGGCGGTTCAACGGGCCCTACCGCTCTAACATCGCCACCGGGCTCGACGGAGGTGACGACACGTGACGCCCACGGTCCCACCCGTCGGCACGCAGACCACCACGGCGTGGCCCGAGCTCGACCTGTCGGCGTGGGCGGACACCGAGGTCACGTTCCACCTCTGGACCCAGATCGTGGGCAAGATCCGCATGGCGCTCGAGCCCATGGTCAACCACTGGTGGCAGGTCACCTTGTACGTCTCCGGGCGCGGGCTCACGACGTCCCTCATGCACGGTGGGACGACGGGTCTCGAGATCGAGTTCGATCTCGTCGACCACGTACTCGAGTTGCGCACGACCGATGGCCGCCGTCGCCATGTGCCGCTCGAGCCGAGGTCGGTCGCCAGTTTCTACGAAGCCACCATGGGCGCGCTCGACGAGCTCGGCGTCCGCGTCCAGATCCTTGCTCGCCCCGTCGAGATGGTGGAGTCGATCCCGTTCGCCCAGGACGACGCGCACGCGTCGTACGACGCCCGAGCAGTGCACCGTTTCTGGCTGGCGCTCGTCCATGTCCACCGGGTCATGACGCGCTTCCGGTCGCGTTTCGCCGGCAAGGTGAGCCCGGTGCACTTCTTCTGGGGAGCCGCCGACCTGGCGGTGACCCGGTTCTCGGGGCGGAGCGCGCCCACCTACGCCGGGCCGGGTGCACCCCACTGCGCCACCTGGGTCATGGAGCTGGCGTACAGCCACGAGGAGAGCAGCTGCGGGTTCTGGCCGGGCGGGAGCGACGAGGGGTCCTTCTACTCCTACGCCTACCCCGCACCAGACGGCTTCGCGGACTGGCCGGTGGTCCCCGACGCCGCCTACTACGACGGCGAACTCGGGGAGTTCCTGCTTCCCTACCGGGCGGTGCGCACCGCGGAGAAGCCCGACGAGCTCCTGCTGTCGTTCTTCCAGAGCACCTACGAGGCGGCCGCCGAGCTCGGCCACTGGGACCGGGCGTCACTCGAGGGGAACCCGGTGAGGCGGACTCCCCGGTGAGCCCGACAGCGGGCCAGGGCTTCGACGACGCCGCTCGGCTCGCCAACGAGCTGCCCGAAGTCATCGAAGGACTCCGGTACGGGCACCGCACGTGGTTCGTCGCGGGGAAGGCGTTCGCGTGGGAGCGACCGTTCAGCAAGGCCGACGTCAGGCGTTTCGGCGAGCAAATTCCCCCGGACGGCCCGATCCTCGCGGCCCGTGTCTTCGACCTCGACCACAAAGAGGCGGTGCTGGCCGCCGGGCGTCGCGGGTTCTTCACCATCCCCCACTTCGACGGGTACGCCGCGGTGCTCATCCAGCTGAAGAAGGTTTCGAGACGTGCTCTCGAGGACGCCCTCTTCGACGCCTGGCTGGCCTGTGCGCCCCGGGCGCTCGCGAAGCAATACGACGAGCGCTGACGAGGAGGACCAGCGCGACATCGGGCGCAGGGTTGTTCACGTGCCCCGAGCGGGGCGACAACCTGTCGCTGCCTCCGGGTTCCCCGGATCTCGAACAGCGGGGGCCGGGTGCCGGTTTGCTGCCGATGAGGAGCCCCGGGCCGTATCGTCGGTACTCCTGTGACCGCGAACGAACCGACGACCAAGAACCTCGCCGACCTGTACGAGCTGGCCCCGCTCGATTGGGACGACGTCCGCCGGGAGCTCGAGGGCCATCTCACCCAGGCGCCGGGAAGCGGCGGCCCCGGCCACCACACCTTCTGGTTGTCGACGATCGACGCCGACGGTCGACCCCACATCACGGCTGTCGGTGCGTTCTGGGCCGACGGGCACTACTACTTCTGTGGCAGCCCGCGGTCCCGCAAGATCCGCAACGTCGAACGTGACCCTCGGTGCGGGTTCGGCGTCGCCATCCATGGCTACGACGTCGCGTTCGAAGGTCGGGCCTTCCGGGTGACCGACGAGGCGCATCTCGAGCGCCTGGCGCGGGTCTTCGCCGAGGGTGGGTGGGCGCCGACCGTCGCCGATGGCGGGTTCACCCATGAGTTCAGCGCCCCGAGCGCCGGTCCTCCGCCATGGTTCGTCTACGAGTTCACACCCGAGGATGCGTACGCCGTGATGACGAAAGAACCCGGCGGCGCCACCCGCTGGACCTTCTGAACTGGTCGGGCTGTTCGCCCTTCTGGGTGAAGGCCCCTCGGGCAGATCGTCGGTCGAGGCCTCAGGAATAGCGGGTGATGTAGCCCCGGCGACGGAAGAGGCCGAGCATGGCGGTCACGAAGACGAACGCCACCGCCAGAAGCGCCACCGTCGATGCCGCCGCGATTCCCACCTGTCCCCATGCGAGACCTCGGTGCACGAGCAACGCCCGACCCGCCGCGAACGCGTGGGTCGTGGGCAACGCCTCCGCGATGGGGCGGAGCACGGCCGGCAGGGCCTTCACCGGATAGAAGACACCCGACAACGGCATGACCATGAAGAGGATGCCCCAGGCCAGAGCCTCTGCTCCGGAGCCGAACCGCAACACGAAGCCGATGACGAAGAGGGCGATGACCCACCCCACCGTGAGCAGGATCGCCGCCACGGGCAGCACCTCCCAGCCCAGATTCGTGACGTTGAACGCGTAGAAGCCCAGTGCGGTGAACGCCACCACGCCCACGCCGATCGCCAGCTTGACCATCCCGAAGAGCATCACCCCGAGCACGTACTCCGCCTCCGTCAACGGCGTCACCATGAGGTTGAGCAGGTTCCGGGACCAGGTCTCCTCGAGCAGGCCCGTCGACAGCGCGATCTGCGACTGGTACACGACGTGCCACAACACGATGCCCGACAAGAGATAGGCGAACGCGATCGGCCCCGCACCGGCCTGGCGCGACACGAACACGCCCAGCGAGCCGAACAACAGCACGTCGACGAGCGGCCAGATCGTCACGTCGAACAACCGGTGCGGGCTGCGCAGGAGCACGTAGGCGTGCCGGCGTGCGATGGCCCGGATGCGGAGCCACGACCGCGCGAGGTCACCGGGCCGCCGGCCTTGGGCGGCGAGGCTCGCCCCCTCAGCGGAGAGCGACGCGCTCATGCCGGTCGGTCCGTTTCCTGTGCGCCACTCGCCGGGACCGTGATGTCCCCGCCGGCGAGGTGGAGGAAGACCCCCTCGAGGCCCCCGTGCCCGAACCTGGCCATGACCGCCTCCGGAGACCCGTCCGCCACCACCCGGCCCCGGGCGAGGAAGACCACGCGCTCGCACAGCCGCTCCACTTCGGTCATGTCGTGACTCGTCACCAACAAGGCCGTGCCCTGGGTCCGCGAGAGCTCGAGCAGTCCCTGGCGCACGCGCAAGGCCACCTCGGGGTCGAGCGACGCGGTGGGTTCGTCGAGCACGAGCAGCCGGGGTCGGTGGAGCGTCGCCTTGACGATGCCGACGAGGGTGCGCTGACCCGAGGAGAGCTCGGTACCGAGGGAGCGGGCCAGGTGCGAGATCCGGAATCGTTCCAACGCCTCTTCGATGGCGTCCGACGGGTCGACGAGCCCGCACAGCTGGCCATACATGCGGAGGAATTCGCGGACGCGCATGCGCTCGGCGAGCGGAAGGTACCCCGCGGCGAACCCGACCTGCTCGAGCGCACGGGTACGGGCGCGCGGCAGGCGATGGCCCACCAGCTCGACGGACCCTGCGTCCGGCGTGACCACGCCCAGCAGCATGAACAACGTCGTGGTCTTGCCCGCGCCGTTCGGCCCGAGGAGCGCGACGCGCTCGCCGGCGCGCACCTCGAGGTCGATGCCGGCGACCGCGGTCTCGCCGCGAAAGCGCTTTTCGAGCCCAGTGGCCCGCAGCACAGGCTCCACGAGCTCCCCTCCCGCTGAACTCGTTCCGAGATGAACTGAATACGTGTGGGGCCGGGAGGGATCGAACCTCCGACCCAGGGATTATGAGTCCCCTGCTCTGACCACTGAG
>DATGKD010000244.1:0-13770 GCA_035294855.1 Acidimicrobiales bacterium | reverse complement strand
CTGGTCCGACGGGCTCGACGCCGCTCGCCGCGTCGAGATCGCCGGTGCGGGCCACTGCATCCCTCTGGAACAGCCCGACAGTGCACGCCACGTGTTGGCGTTCCTGTCGGATCCCGGGGTCACCGACGCGTCGGGGAACGTCGACGTCGATCTGCCCGGGGTCACCGACGTGTCCCGCACCACCGGAACGACCGGGAGCTGATCGTGCCCTCCCCGCTGGGCGGAGCAGCCGCGTTGGTGACCGGTGGGTCGAGCGGCATCGGCGCCGCCACCGTGGACCTCCTCCGAGGCGAGGGTGCCCGGGTCGCCGTGCTCGATCTTCAGGAACCCGGGCGACCGGGGCCGACCTGGGTGCGCTGCGATGTCGCGGACGAGGCGCAGGTGGTGGCGGCGGTGGCTGAGGTCGAGACCTCGCTCGGCGGGCTCGACGTGGCCGTTCTGTGCGCGGGAGTGGGCGGCTTCTCCGCTCTCGTCGACATGCCCGCGGCGGAGTGGGACCGCGTGATCACCGTCAACCTCCGGGGGACGTTCCTGTGCCTGCGCGAGGTGGCCCGGGCCATGCGAAGTGGGGGACGGGGGGGATCGGTGGTCGCGGTGACGTCGGTGTCGGGCTTCCTCGCCGACCGGATGATGGCCCACTACAGCGCATCGAAGGCCGCCGTCGCCGAACTGGTGCGCGTGGCGGCACGCGAGCTGGGTCCTGGGGGCATCCGCGTGAACGCGGTGGCTCCCGGGACGACCGATACGCCGATGTTCGCCGCCACCGAGCGACTGCCGGGGTATCGCGAGCGCGTCGCGCGCCGGTCGGCATTGGGCGCGGTCGGCTCCCCGGAGGGCGTGGCGCGGGCGATCGTCTCGCTGCTCCAGTTGGAATGGGTGACCGGCCAGATCCTGTGCGCCGACGGCGGCGTGTCGCTGTGGAGCCCGATCGACCCGGTCGAGAGCCTGGAAGACCCGTGACGCGGGTCCACCACAGCGCCATCTGCGTGCGCGACGTCGACGAGAGCCTCCGCTTCTACCGTGACGGGCTGGGCCTGGCGGTCCTGATGGACCACGTCTTCGACGGTGACTGGCCCACGCTCTTCGACGCGCCGTCGCGCCGGCTGCGGTCGGTGTTCCTCGGGGACGCCGACGCGCCCGACGCGGGCATCGTGGAGCTCGTCGCGTTCGACGGCGGAGTCGGTGGGGCGGCACCGTCGGGCCCGCCGCAGCAGGGCTTCTTCCTGATGTCGTTCTTCGTCGACGTCGAGCAGGTCACGAGCCGCCTTGCGGATCTCGGCTTCACCGACGTGCGCCGCATCGATCAACCGTCGCCGGGGGGCACGGTGGCCATGGCGACGCTGCTCGACCCTGACGGCGTTCTGGTCGAATTGGTCGACTCGAAGGTCGTGCCCCTGGCGCGCTGACCGGGATCGGGCTCCGTCAGACGAGGATGCGCTCGTCGGGGGCGCGCACGCCCACGACGGCGAGGACCCGGCCCAAGCCGAGGAACATCCCACAGCACATGGTGAGGTCGGCGAGCTCGTCGTCGCGGTACGCGGCGCGCAGCCGCGTCCACAGCTCGTCGTCCATGGCGAGGTGGTCGAGGGCGAAGCGCTGCGCGAACTCGGCGGCCAGGCGCTCGCGTTCGCTGAGCGCCTCGCTCGTCCGCCACGCGGCCACCTCTGCGTAGAAGCCCTCGTCGACATGACCCGCCTCTGCGTCGCGCGCCCGCGTGTCCTGGCAGACGGCACAGTCGTTGATGAGCGCGATCGTCCAGCGGGCTGCTTCGCGCTCGCGCAGCGGCAGCTTGGAGTTGGTGTAGACGGCGTCGGACAGCGCCCCCATGCCGGCGGCCATCTGGGGGCGGAGGAGCGCCCAGTCGACGTGCTCGCCGAAGCCGCGCTCGGGAAACGAGATGCGAGCCACCGCCGCACGCTACCAGGGGGTGCTCACGATACGTTTGAGCGGTGCGCGAGGCACGCCCTGTGGTCGTGGTGGGATCGGGTGCCGCGGGACTGGCGGCAGCGTTGGGAGCGGCGGCGTCAGGTGCTGACGTCGTCGTGCTCGAATCCGCGCCGTCGGTCGGTGGGACGACCGCGATGTCGGGCGGCGTGGTGTGGGTGCCTGCGCACGGACTCGCCGGGGATGACGTCGGCGCGGGCGACGAACCGCTCGATGCACTGCGGTATCTGTGCGCCGCCGGCTTCGGTGACCGCGACGAGCGGCTCATGGCCACCTTCGTCAGTGACGCCGCCCGGGTCGTCCGCGAGCTCGCGGCGCGCACCCCTGTGGATTGGGAGGTCCTCGGGCACTGGCCCGACTACCGGGCCGAGCTTCCCGGTGGCCGCGCCGGGCGGTCGTTGTGGCCGCGCCCGGTCACGGTGGCGCGTGCTGTGGAAGCACAGGTGCAGCCTGCACCCGACCAGCCCTCGCCTCCGCCGGGCACCGGCGATGAACCCGACGACGACGTGGTGCTCGGTGGATACGTACGCGGCCGCGCGCTCGTGGCAGCCCTGCTCGCCGGCGCCCTCGGTGCAGGCGTGGAGGTGCGCACCGGGGCGCGGGCACTCCGGCTGATCACGGGGCCGAGTGGTGTCGCCGGCGTCGAGGTCGACGGTGCCGCGGTCGAGGGCCGAGTCGTGCTCGCCACGGGGGGTTTCCAGCACGATGCCGCGCACGTGGCCACCTTCCTGCCCGCCTGTCCGATCGCCGCCATGGGCGTGCGCGGCTGCGCGGGCGACGGCCTGGACATGGCGATGAGTGTCGGGGCGGCGCTCGGCAACATGGCCGAGGGATGGTGGATGCCCGCCATCCACGTCCCGGGCGAGGAATTCGAGGGCCGTCCCTACTATCGCCCCCTGCGTTCGGAGGCGGCACAGCCGGGCGCCGTGCTCGTCGACCGCGAGGGCCGACGGTTCGTCGACGAGGCCCAGAACTACGGCGACGTCGGTCGTGCCATGCAGCGCTTCGCCGGTGGCGCTCGGCCGTTCCCCGCCGCGCCGTGTTGGATGGTCTTCGACGCCGCGTACCGGCATCGCTACCCGTGGGGGCCGGTCGGCCCCGACGATCCCGACCCGGCGTGGCTTGCGAGTGGCGCCGACATCGGCAAGCTCGCCGACGCGACGGGCATGCCGGCGGCCGCGCTCGAGGACACCGTGGCGCGGTTCAACGCCGCCGCCGCGGCCCACGAGGACCCCGAGTTCGGCCGGGGCTCGCGGCCCTACGACCGATGGGTGGGCGACCGCACCGCACCGCATCCCACGTTGGCCCCGCTCGCCACGCCGCCGTTCTTCGCGCTGCCGGTCGAGCTGGGGTGCATGGGCACCAAGGGCGGACCCCGGACCGACAGCGACGGCAGGGTCCTGGCGGTGACCGGCGAGCCCGTCGCCGGGCTGTTCGCGGCGGGCAACGTCGCCGCCCAGCCGTTCGGCACGGCCACGCCGGCGGGGGGCGCCACGCTCGGGCCCGCGCTCGTCCTCGGGTACCGCGCCGGCGAAGCGGCCGCGGGCGTGCGATGACGACCGACACGTCACCCGCTTCGGGGCCCGGGGGGCACACCGGGCGCGGGGCGCAGGTGGTGCAGGCACTGCTCGACCGCGAGACCCGGCCCGTGCCGCCCGCGCTGCGGGCCACCGCGTTCGCCGACCCGGGGCTCGTGTCGGTGCCTCGCGAGCGGTACACGAGCCGCGCCGTACACGAGGTCGAGCTCGAGCGGGTCTGGCGGCGCACGTGGCAGATGGCGTGCCGCGAAGAGCAGATCCCTGAGGTCGGCGACTCCGTCGTCCACGACGTCGCCGGGGTGTCGATCATCGTCGTGCGCACCGGGCCCGACGTCGTGAAGGCCTTTCTCAATTCCTGTCTGCACCGCGGCACCCAACTGCGGTCCCAACCGGGTCGGATCGACGAGCTGCGCTGCCCGTTCCACGGGTTCACCTGGAACCTGGACGGCACCTTTGCGGGCATGCCGTGCCCGTGGGACTTCGACCACATCGACGGCAGTTCGTTCTGCCTGCCCGAGGCGAGGGTGGGCACGTGGGGAGGGTTCGTCTTCGTGAACCTCGACCACGACGCCCAGGACTTGCAGAGTTACCTCGAGATCCTCCCCGAGCACTTCGCCACCTGGGACCTCGCCGACCGCCACCTCGTGGCGCATGTGGTGCGCGAGGTGCCCTGCAATTGGAAGGTGGCGCTCGAGGCGTTCATCGAGAGTTACCACACCGTCGCCGTCCACCCGCAGCTGCTCACCACGAGCGGCGACACCCAGACCGAGTACGACGTGTACCCGGGGGTGCGCCACGTCAACCGGATGATCACGCCGGTGGGCATCGCCAGCGAACACGTGCACGGGCCGGTGGGGGAACAGGACATCGTGGACGCCATGTTCCTCACCAAGGACGATCCCGACGCCGTCGTCCCCGACGGCGCCACCGCCCGCGACGTGCTCGCGGCGCGCACCCGCCGGCAGCTCGCCGAGCGCACGGGCCGCGACTACGAGGACCTGACCGACTGCGAGGCGCTCGACGCCATCGAGTACTTCGTGTTCCCGAACTTCGTCCCCTGGGCGGGCTACACGACGCCGCTCGTGTACCGCTTCCGGCCCCGCGGCGACGACCATCGCCGGGCGGTCATGGACGTCATGCTGCTCGAGCCCAACCCGGTTGGTCACCCCCGCCCGGCGCCCGCACCCACCCGGCACCTCGGTCCCGACGAACGGTGGGCCGACGCTCCGGAGCTCGGGTACCTCGGGCGCATCCTCGACCAGGACACGGCGACCCTGGGCCGCATCCAGCGCGGCCTCGAAGCCGGCACCGAGCCGGTGACGTTCGCGCGGTACCAGGAGAGCAGGATCCGCCACTTCCACGCCACGTTGGGCGAGTACCTCGGGGGATGAGACCGGCGGCGCGTCGTCCGGCGGCGCGGGCGCGCGCCCATTGGCCGCCGGACGAGTCCTACCCGGTCCGCGACACCACGGTGGCGTCCATCCTCCGGGACGCCGCCGCGCGGGCACCGGACACCGTGGCGCTCGTCGAAGGCGTGCCCCAGACGGGCGACCGCCGCCGGTGGACGTACGCCGCGCTCCTCGGCGACGCCGAGCTGGCCGCGTCCGCACTCGCGGCACGGTTCGAACCGGGCGAGCGGATCGCCGCATGGGCGCCGAGCCTCCCCGAGTCGCTCGTCCTCACGTACGCAGCCGCCATGGCGCGCCTCGTCCTCGTGCCGGTGAACCCCGCCCTGCGGTCGGCAGAGCTGGCGCACGTCCTCGGGCAGTCCGGGTCGGTCGCCGTGTTCTTCACCGCCGAGCACCGGGGCAGCGACCAGGGCGCCCTCCTCGACGCGCTGCGCCCCGAGCTCCCCGCGCTGCGCGCCGTCGTCGACTTCGCCGGCTGGGCGGGGTTCTGCACCGACAGCTCGGGCTCGTCCACCGGGGTGTCGCCGCCGGGCCCCGACGACGTGGCGCAGCTCGTGTACACGTCGGGCACGACCGGGTCTCCGAAAGGCGCGCTGCTCACCCACCGAGGCATGACGAACGCGGCGCGTTCGGGTGCCGAGCGGTTCGGCATGCGCGCCGGCGACGTCTACGTGCACACCATGCCGCTGTTCCACGTGGGCGGGCAGGTGGTGGCGTTCCAGCTGTGCCAGTCCCTCGCCACCACCGTGCTCGTCCCCGCGTTCGAGCCAGGGCTCGTGCTCGACCTCGTCGAGACCGAACGCGCCACGCTCACCTGCGGCGTGCCGACGATGTTGCTCGCCATGGTGGACCACCCCGACTTCGCGCGCCGCGACCTGTCGTCGCTGCGCGCCATCAGCGGGGGAGGTGCCGTGGTGCCCGACGAGCTCGTGGTGCGGATCGAGGAGACCCTGGGGGTGCAGTTCGCCATCGTGTTCGGACAGACCGAGGCGTCGGGCTTCATCTCGCAGACCCACCTCGACGACGAGCCGCACGACAAGGCGGCCACCCTCGGGTTGCCGCTCGGGCACGTCGAGGCGCGCGTCACCGACCCGGAGAACGGCGACGTCGTGGCGGTGGGCGAGGTGGGCGAGCTCGAAGTACGCGGCCCGAACGTCATGGCCGGCTACCACGACCTGCCCGAGGAGACGGCGGCGACGTTGCGCCCCGGCGGTTGGCTGCGCACCGGTGACCTCGTCACCATGGACGAGCGCGGCTTTCTGACGATGACCGGTCGCCTGAAGGACATGATCGTGAGCGGCGGGGAGAACATCTACCCCGTCGAGATCGAGCTGCTCCTCGCCGGCCACCCCGCCGTCGCCCAGGCGGCCGTGCTCGGGGTGCCCGACCCCCGTTGGGGGGAGACCCCCGTCGCCGTGGTCCGGTTGGCGGAGGGCGCCGAAGCGGACGCCGCGGGGCTGGAGTCGTTCCTGCGGGAGCGACTCGCCGCCCACAAGGTGCCCCGGCGCTTCGTGTTCGCCTTGGCCCCCTTCCCCCTCACGGCGTCGGGCAAGGTGCAGAAGTTCGCCCTGCGGGACCACCTCGCCGGCCAGGACAGCGAGAGCGCCCCCACGCCCAGCTAACCCGGGCGTGGGAGCCGGTTGGTGGTGGCCGCACGCCGATGCGACGATGAGCACCGCTCGAGGAGGTGCCCGTGCACGACCTGGTCATACGTGGAGGCACCGTCGTCGACGGCACCGGCGCCGCGGCGCGGACCGCGGACGTCGCGGTCGACGACGGGCGCATCAGCGCGGTGGGCGCTCTCCACGGCGTAGCCGCACGGCGGGTCATCGACGCCGACGGCGCTCTCGTCACTCCCGGTTGGGTCGACGTGCACACCCACTACGACGGCCAGGCGACGTGGGACGACGTCCTCGGTCCCAGCTCGTGGCACGGGGTGACCACCATTGTGACCGGCAACTGTGGCGTGGGCTTCGCGCCGGCCCGCCCCGAACGGCGCGAGTGGCTCATCGGTCTGATGGAAGGCGTCGAGGACATTCCCGGCACCGCCCTGTCCGAGGGCATCGAGTGGGAGTGGGAGACGTTTCCTCAGTACCTCGACGCCCTGCAACGGCGGCGCTGGACGATGGACGTCGGGACCCAGATCGCCCACGGGGCCGTGCGCGCCTATGTCATGGGGGAGCGCGGGGCGCGCAACGAACCGGCGCGACCGGACGACGTGGCCGCCATGCGGGACATCGTCCGGGAGGCGGTGGCGTCCGGCGCGTTGGGCTTCTCGACGTCGCGCACGCTCGCGCACCGCGCTATCGACGGTGAGCCGGTGCCCGGTACCTACGCCGCCGAGGACGAGCTCTTCGGGATCGGCGCCGCGCTGGGCGAGCTGGACCGCGGGGTCTTCGAGCTCGCCCCCGCGGGGTCAGCGGGCGAAGACGTGGTGGCCCCGGCCAAGGAAGTCGACTGGATGCGCCGGTTGTCGGCGGCCATCAAGCGCCCGGTGACGTTCGCGCTCCTCCAGGTGGACGCCGCTCCCGATCTGTGGCGCGAGGTCATGGACGCGTCGCTCGACGCGGTGGCCGAAGGGGCCGACCTGTGGCCGCAGGTGGCGGCGCGCGCCACCGGCCTGTTGTCCGGTCACCACACGACGTACTGCCTCTTGGACGTCATCCCCGCGTACCAGGCGATCAAGGCGCGCCGTCTCCCCCCTGCGGTGCTGTGCGCAACGCTGCGGGACCCGACGGTCCGTGACTCGATCCTGTCGTGGCGGCCCGACGAGGCCACCGCCGACATGCTCGAGCGCGCCTACGGCGTCACGTTCGTGCTGGGAACGCCCCCGGACTACGAGCCCGGAGCGGAGCGCTCGTTGGCGGCGCGCGCGGCGGGGCTCGGGCGCCGTCCCCTCGAGGTCGCCTACGACGCGATGCTGGAGGACGACGGCCACGGACTGCTGTACGTCCCGATCCTCAACTACTCGTCGCTGTCGCTGGAGCCGATCCGCGAGATGCTCCTGCACCCCCGGTCGGCCGCGGGGCTGGCCGACGGGGGCGCGCACTGCGGCGTGATCTGTGACGCGTCCCAGCCGACGTTCCTGCTGACGCACTGGACCCGGGACCGGACCCGCGGCCCGAAGCTCCCGCTCGAGTGGGTCGTGAAGAAGCAGACCGCGGACACCGCCGCGCTCTACGGCCTGACCGACCGCGGCACCCTCGAAGAGGGCGGGGTCGCCGACCTCAACGTCATCGACTACGACCACCTGCAGCTGGGTGCGCCGCGGGTGGCCGCCGACCTGCCCGCCGGCGGCACCCGCCTGGTGCAGGAGGCCTCCGGCTACCTCGCCACCATCAAGGCGGGCGAGACGACGTTCGAGGCCGGCCGGGACACCGGGGCCCGTCCGGGCCGGCTGCTGCGGGGCGCACGCTGACCGACGGCCTCGAGCTGTGACGACGGCTCCCGCCCCCCCCGACGACGCCGCGCTGCGGCGCATCTTCCGCGTCATGGCCATGGTCGCCGCCACCGACGACGCGTTGCGCGCCGCCATCTCGGCGGGCGAGGCCGTCCTCGCCTACTACTCCCCGCGTGGGCAGGAGGCCGTGGCGGCGGGCGCCGCCGCCGCCCTGCGGGCGGACGACTACCTCGTCACGACCTACCGCGGCATGCACGACCAGATCGCCAAAGGCGTGCCGCTGCGACCGTTGCTGGCCGAGATGCTCGGTCGCCACGAGGGCACCGGCAAGGGCAAGGGGGGGCCGATGCATGTCGCATGGCCCGACGTCGGCCTCATGGTGACGACGGGGGTGGTGGGCTCGGGCCTTCCCATCGCCACCGGCCTCGCATGGGCCGCCCAGCGCGCCGGGACCGGGCAGGTGGCGGTGGCGAGCTTCGGCGACGGCGCCACCAACATCGGTGCCTTCCACGAGGCCGCCAACCTGGCCTCGGTCTGGCAATTGCCGGTGGTCTTCCTGTGCCAGAACAACCGCTATGGCGAGCACACCGCCTTCGCCGACCACCAGCGCACCCAGTCCGTCGCCGAGCGCGCCGCGGCCTACGCCATGCCGGGCGTCACCGTCGACGGCAACGACCCCGTCGCCGTGTTCGCCGCCGTCGCCGACGCGGTCCAGCGCGCCCGGTCGGGGGATGGCCCCACCCTCGTCGAAGCCGTCACGTACCGGCTTTACGGGCACGTCTTCGGTGACCGCATGACCTATATCGACCCCGCCGAGCTGGAGGTCGCCTGGCGGGAGGAGCCGGTCGGACGTTTCCGCCGTCGGCTCGTCGACACCGGTGTCATGGACGCCGAGGCCGCTTCAGCCACCGAGTCCGACTGCGCGGCCGAGGCCAAGGCCACGCTGGCCGAGGTGGTCGCGCTGGCCGAGCCGGGCGAGGACGAGCTGCTCACCGACGTCGTGGCTCCGCCGGCCGCGGCGCCCCTGGCGCGGCGGGCGGACGACGCGCCGGCGGAAGTGAGCGTGCGGTCCGCGATCACCCTGGCGCTCGACGAGGCGCTCGCCGCCGATCCACGCGTGGTCCTGCTCGGCGAGGACATCGCCGACACGGGCGTGTTCGGCGTGACCAAGGGCCTCGCCGACAAGCACGGGCGCGACCGGGTGCGCGACACGCCGATCTCCGAACAGGCGATCGTGGGGGCCGCCATCGGGGCCGCGCTCGGGGGTCTTCGCCCCGTGGCGGAGATCATGTTCATGGACTTCCTGGGCCTGTGCCTCGACCAGCTGGGCAACCACGCCGCCAAGCTCCGCTACATGTCCGGTGGCCTCACGCCCGTCCCCCTCGTCGTGCGCACCGCCGTCGGCGGGGGGCTGCACGTGGGCGCCCAGCACTCCCAGATGCTCGAGGCGTGGCTGACGCACGTGCCCGGGCTCAAGGTCGTCGTGCCCAGCACGCCGTCCGACGCCCGCGCCTTGCTGGCGTCGTGCATCACCGACGACGATCCGTGTGTGTTCGTGGAGCAGGTGCCCCTGCTCGCCCGGCGCGGGCCCCTCGACGACGCGCCCGTCAGGTTGGGGTCCGCCGACGTCAAGCGATCCGGATCCGACGTCACGGTCGTCACCTACGGGCGCCAGGTCCACGACGCGATCGCCGTGGCCGAGGAGCTCGCCCCTCACGGCGTCGAGGTCGAGGTGCTCGACCTTCGCTCCCTCGTGCCCCTCGACGAGGACGCCGTCGTGGCGTCGGTGGCGCGCACCCGCCGCGCCGTGGTGTACCACGAAGCGGTGGTGCGAGGCGGCTTCGGGGCCGAGCTGGCCGCGACGATCTCCGAGGCCCTCTTCGGGACGCTCGCGTCCCCGGTGCTCCGAGTCGGGGCCCGGCCGGTCCCGCTCCCGTACGCGCCGGGATTGGAAAGGCGGGCCCTCCCCGGTCCAGATGGCCTGCGCGCCGCCGTCGAGCGAGTGGTCGAGGGCCGGGCCTGACGGTGCTCCTGCGCCTGCCCAAGATCGGCATGGAGATGACCGAGGCCGTGCTGGCGTGCTGGCTCGTCGAGGACGGTGCGGCCGTCCGGGCCGGCCAGCCCCTGTACGAGATCGAGACGGACAAGGCCACGAACGAGATCGAGGCCCCGGCGGCCGGTCGGCTGCGCAGGATCGCCGTCGAAGCCGAGACCTACCAGGTGGGGGACCCGGTGGCGGAGCTGCTCCAGGACTGACGGGCTCCCCGAGGAACCGCCAGGAGCCCCCCGGGCGGTCGGCGTCAAGTTCCAGCCCCGTCCGGCCGAAATTGCAGGTCGTGACCTCTCGCGCCCTTCGGACCCGTTCCACCCCACGGCTGTTCGCGACGTACGCCGCGATCATCGCCGTTCCGGTGACGCTGCTCGGGCTCGTCCTCGCGGCCAACTACCGGAGCGAAGCCCAGCAGCGGGGGGTCCAAGAGGGCCGCTCCGAGGCCGTGCTGATCGCCAAGACGGCCGTCGAGCCCATCCTGGACGGCCGGCCCCTCAGCCGGGGGTTGTCGTCGCCCGAGACCTCCGCGCTCTACCGGCTCGTGTCCGAGGCGGTGCGCTCCAAGGACATCCTCCGGCTTCGGCTCCGAGACGAAAACGCCCACGTCGTCTTCTCCGACGACGGCTCCGGATTCACCGACAAGCCCGAGCGCCCGGCGCTCCTGGCCGCGCGCGGGGTCGTGTCGGCCCGGCTCATCCGGCTGAACTCCGACGACAACGACCTCGGTCCGATTGGCCCGCCCGCCGTCGAGGTCTACCAACCGCTGCAGGCGAGCGGTCACCAGGTCGGGGTGCTCGAGATGTATCTGCCGTACGCGCCCATCGACGCCGATGTGAGCGCCGGTCTGCACACCCTGTACCGCGACCTCACCGTCGGTCTCGCGCTGCTGTTCGTGGCGCTGTTCCTGATCGTCTTCTCGGTGAGCCGGCACCTGCGCCGGCAGGTGCGCGCCAACAAGTTCCTCGCCGAGCACGACGCACTCACCGACCTCCCCAACCGCGCCCTGTTCCACCAGCGCGCCCAGGCCGCGGTGGCGCACGCCCGCCGCAGCGGCACCCGCGCCGCCATCGCCATCATCGACCTCGACCGGTTCAAGGAAGTGAACGACACCCTGGGCCACCACAACGGCGATCAGCTCCTCGCCCAGCTGGCGACGCGGCTCGCCGATCACGTCCGTCCCCAGGACGCCGTGGCCCGCCTCGGCGGCGACGAATTCGGGATCATCCTGTGCGACGTCGTGGACGCCGAGGACGTGCTGCGCCGACTGCGTGAGGTCATCGAACAGGACGTCGAGGTGAACGGGCTGCCGATCTCCGTCGAGTCGAGCGTGGGGTTCGTCGTCACCCCCGACGACGGCACCGACGTCGACGAGCTGCTGCAGCACGCGGACGTCGCCATGTACCTGGCCAAGTCCCAGCACACCGGGGTGGTGCGGTACGACCCGAACGACGACCACTACGACGCGGCCAACCTCGGGTTGATCGCCGACCTCCGCCACGCCATCGACGAGGGCCAGCTGGTGGTCCACTACCAGCCCAAGGCCGCGCTCGAGGACGGGCGGGTGGAGGCGATGGAGGCCCTCGTCCGGTGGGAGCACCCCACCCTGGGTTTCCTGTACCCCGACCGCTTCATCCCGCTGGCGGAGCAGACCGACCTCATCGACCGCCTGACCGAGTCGGTCCTCACGAGGGCGCTCACCGATCTCCGTGACCTCGGCGACGAATTCGCCGACGTGGCGGTGTCGGTCAACGTGTCCGCCCGGACCCTGGGACGCGCCCGCTTCGCGCCGCAGGTCATCAAGGTGTTGGAGTCCGTGGGCGTGGCACCGGAGCGGCTCATGGTCGAGATCACCGAGACGGCGCTGCTCACCGACCCGCCCCGAGCCGCCGCCGTGCTCGCCGAGCTCGACGCGGTGGGCGTCAGGGTGAGCCTCGACGACTTCGGGATCGGCCAGACCTCGCTCGGCTACCTGTCGTCGTTGCCGGTTCACGAGCTCAAGATCGACAAAAGCTTCGTCCTCGACATGCTCGGCAACCCCGCGCACGCGGCCATCGTTCGGTCGATCATCGACCTCGGCCACAACCTCCAGCTGCGCGTCGTGGGCGAAGGGGTCGAGACCGACGCCGTGCTCGACAGCCTGCGCGAGGCGGGCTGTGATCTCGCCCAGGGCTTCCTGCTCGCCCGACCCATGCCCGCCGAGCAGCTGCGCCGGTGGATGGCGAAGATGCCGCGCTCACGGCGCGTCCACGCCTGATCCGTTCAGCTGCCGCGCCAGGACGCGTCTTCCATCGCCGGCGTCGTTGGGCGCTCGTTGTGCGCGGCGCCGGCGTTGCGTGGAGTAGACCAGGAGCACTGGGAGTCGGTCCGGGCACCGACCGACCGGCGTCGGGCTCTCTGGCCGGCTCACTGGGCCGCGATGGACGAAGGGGGCGCCATGAGCCACGGCATGCAGCCGCCACCGGGCGCAGACGCAGACGTCGAGCCTGTCGACGACGACATCGAGACCGAGCTCCAGCAGTCAGTGCGCGAAGCCTGCGGCGGCTACGGGGTCGTGGGGTCGGCGTTGCACGCAGAGCTGCCGACGATGCCGGACACCGGCGTGGCGGCGGCGAGGTCGATCACGCGCCGGAACGCGCCCGCACCTGATCGCTGAAGGGCCCCGATCACCGCACGCCCCGGTCGCTGCCGGCGTGCCGACCGGGTGTCGACCGCCGGTAGCTCAGCCGAAGAGCTGCTCGACCAAGGTGGCGACCAACCCGCCCACGAGCTCGCCGGACAGGTCCCGCGTGGTCGTCATGCCGACGCGCTCGTCGGGCTCGCCGCCGATGCACGCCGGTCCCAACTTGAGGGTGACCCTGACCACGTCGCTCGACTCGGTCGCCGACAGCGTCAGTTTGCCGGGGCCGCGGTCGCCGAAGCGAGCGATGCGCAGAGCGACGTCGAGTCGCCGCGGGAGACGACACGGCTGATCGGTGAGCACCTCGGTGACTCCTGCGTCGAGGCCCCACGCCCGGAGCATCTCGGCGCTGCGCTCGAGGACGGGAAGGAGCTCCGCCGCGCACCGCGCACGCCACGAATCGAACGCTGCACGCTGCCGGACGTGCTCGGCGTCGAGCTGGGCCAGGCGCTGCGTGTCGCTCGAGATGCCCGAGGACAGGGCGTCGTCGAGGCGCTCGGCCCAGGCCGGATCTCCGCTGGTGCGCACCTCGACCCTGCTCGGATGCCGGGCGGCCGACGGGTGCCAGTCCGGGGCCACCGAGGGGTGCCACGCCGCCGAAGGCAGCGGGGTCACGGTCGCCGGACGTCGTGGAGCCGAGGCGGGTCCGGCCGCTTGCGCCTGGCCCGGTTCCTGCCACAGTCCTTCGCTCCGCGCACTCGCTTCTTCGGAGTGAGCATCGAAGATCGACATGTGTCCCCCTGCATCACCGA
>DATGKD010000243.1:0-3424 GCA_035294855.1 Acidimicrobiales bacterium | reverse complement strand
CGAGCTCCAAGTGGTGGAGCATGTCCGCCGCCTTGTGCTTGATCACCTGGAACGTGGCGATGGGGCGGTCGAACTGCACGCGCGCCTTGGCGTAGTCGACGGCGAGCTCGAGGGCGCGTTCGGCCGTGCCCACCAGCTCGGCACACAGCGCCACGTTCAGGTCGTCGAGGATGCGCCTCCAGGCCGAACTCTGGTCACCGGGCGGTCCCACGCGCCGCGCCTGGCGGCCGTCGAGCACGAGGCGGGCCATCTTCCTCGTGACGTCCAGGCCGGGCACCGCGTCGCCTGCCGGCCGGTCGAGTTCGAACGTGGCGAGGCCGTCGCCGTCGTCGGCGACGACGAACGCCACATCGGCGTGGGCGCCGTCCAGGACGACCGGCTTCGTCCCTTCGAGCACCCACGCATCGCCGTCGCGCTTGGCCCGGGCGCCGATGTGCGCGAGGGGATCGCCGTGCCCCGCCTCCTCCACCGCCACCGTCGCGCGCCGGCGCCCGGACGCCAGGTCGGCGAGGACGTCGTCGGCGCCGAGGCGCACCGCGGCGAGCGTGGCTCCCACCGCGGACGACACGAAAGGGCCCGGGAACGGCAGGTGTCCCAACTCTTCCTGCAGCACGACCACGTCGACGAGCCCGAGGCCGAGGCCGCCGTGATCCTCGGGCACGAGGACTCCCAGCCAGCCGAGCGACGCCATGGTCTGCCACAGCTCGGGCGTGACGCCCACGGGGTCGTCGACCATGGCGCGCACGTAGGTGGACGGCGCCTCGGATTGCAGCGTCGTGCGCACCGCGGCGCGGAAGTCGTCCTGCTCGGTGGAGAAGGTGAAGTCCACGTCCCGCCCTCTGCTGCCCGGGCCGAGCTAGCTCAGGCGCTCGATGACGGTGGCGTTCGCCTGGCCGCCGCCCTCGCACATCGTCTGGAAGCCGAGCCGTCCACCCGTCGCCTCGAGGTGGTTGAGCAGCGTCGTCATGATCCGCACCCCGCTCGCGCCGAGGGGATGGCCGATGGCAATAGCACCGCCTCGCGGGTTGAACTTGTCGGGGTCCGGTGAGAAGGCGCGCGTCCACATGAGCGCGATCGACGCGAACGCCTCGTTGCACTCGATGGCGTCGAAGTCGTCGACCTTGAAGCCGGTGCGCTCGAGCAGCTTGCGCGTGGCGGGAACCGGCGCGGAAAGCACGATGGCGGCGTCCTCGGCGGCCACCGCGAACCCCCGGAAGCGCGCCCGGATCGGCAGCCCGAGACGTTCGGCCACCGAGCGGTCGGCGATGAGCATGGCGGCCGCCCCGTCGTTCATCTGCGACGAGTTTCCTGCGGTGATGTCGGGCGCGGTGTCCGGCTCCCAGGTCTGCGCGGGCCCCAGGGAGGCGAGCTTCTCCAGGGTGGTCTCTCGTCGGATGCCCTCGTCGCTGGTGAGCATCTCGTCGGTGAGGGTGCCCTCGTCGTCCTTGATGGGCACGGCGATGGCTTCCCGGGCGAAATGGCCCGAGTCGGTGGCCTCCGCCGCGCGCCGGTGACTCTCCAGCGCGTACTCGTCCATGTCCTGTCGGCTGATCTTCCACTCCTCCGCGAGCACCTGCGCCACGCGGAACTGCGCCCACAGCCGCCCGTCGATGACATCCAGGAACGACGGCGGGAACGGTCCCGTGCCGCCGCGCGCGTTGGACGCCATGGGCGCTCGACTCATGCACTCCACCCCGCACGCCACGACGAGGTCGTAGTGGCCCGCCGCCACGCCCGCGGCGGCGAAGTGCACGGCCTGTTGGGAGGAGCCGCACTGACGGTCGACCGTGGTGGCGGGGACCGACTGCGGCAGCCCGGCCGCCACCCAGGCGTTGCGCGTCACGTTGGTGGATTGCTCACCCGCCTGTGTGACGCAGCCGCCGACGACGTCGTCGACGCGCCCCGGGTCGACCCCGGTCTCCTCCACGACGTGCTTCAGGGTGTAGGCGAGCAGGTCGACGGGGTGCCAGGTGGCGAGTGCGCCGCCCCGCTTGCCGAAGAACGTGCGTCGGGCGTCGACGATGACGGGCTCGCGTGCGGTCATGTCCGTCCTTTCATTTCAGGCCTTTCATGTCAGGCCTGCCCCATCAGCCCCGTCATGTCAGCCCCGTCCCCGGCGGAGCGCTCCGGGCTCGTCGAGCCAGCGGTTGAGCGCCACCGTGCGCTGGTTGCGCACCGAGAACGTGTGGACGATGGCCCGCCGCACGCGCCGCTGCTGGTCGGGGGTGACGACCACCTGGCGCAGCAGGTAGTCGGCCTGCTCGCCGTGGTCCTCCTCGGCGTACGCGTGCACCCGGAAGTTCTCGACCTCGATGCCGTAGTGGTCGCGCATGCCCTCGAACATCTTCTTGGCGTAGCCGGTGGACGCCGCGAACCGCTCCCCGGCCCAGCCGAACGCGGCGAGTCCCTCCTCGTAGGAGCGCCGCATGTAGTACAGCGTCGTGAAGACGGTGCCGATGGTCTCCGGCATCGCCACGTACGCTTCGAGCTCGTCGTCGGTGATCCCCAGCTGGTGGGCCCAGGTGATCTTCATGTCGACGTGGTTGGAGTCGCCCGTGTAGCCGGTCTCATCGGCCAGGTTCTGCAGCCAGTGGGCGAAGTGCTCGCTCGCCCCGAGCGACACGGCGTCGGTGTCGGGGGCGTTCGACACGAGCGACCCGAACTCGCTCGTGTACCAGCGGCCCAGGAAGTAGTACTCCTTGGCGAAGCGCCGCAGGTACTCCTCGGAGAGCGAACCGTCGGCCACCGCCTCCCACACCAGGTTCTTCGTGGTGCAGATCTCGGTCTGCAGCGTCTCGAGCTCGGTCATGAACTCCTCGACCGGCTTCGCCTCGGCGGTGCGACCCCCGTGGCGGATGTCCTTGAACTCTCTGCTCTGGCTCATCGGGCCACCTCCGCGCGCCCACTCCACACGCCCAGTCGGCCGGTGCCCGGCCAAAGAGGGTGGACGTTCACTGTAGTAATTTGCTGACGATGGTGTCAGGTCCGGTGCCCGTTCGCCACCGGCGCGCGCCGGCGCCCCGGGCCGGCACACGCCCGTGACCTCGATCGAGCTCGTCGAGGACGAGGACCGCGCCGCCTTGCGCAAGCTGGCGCGCGACGTCGCCGAACGCGACATCGCACCGCACGCCGCGGGGTGGGACGAAACCGAGGAATTCGCCCAGCAGTCGCTGGCCGCCCTGCGCCGGGCGGAGCTGTTCACCGTCACCGTGGGCGAGGCCTACGGCGGCATGGGCATGGGCGACGTCGAGGCCGCCATCGTGCTCGAGGAGCTCGCCCGGGTCGACGTGTCGAGCGCCATCCTGTGCCAGCTGGTCTTCAACGGGCCGCCGCGGGCCATCGAGCATCTCGGCAACGACGCGCTGCGCGCCCGCTGGCTGCCCCAGGCCGCCGCCGGTGAGTTGTTCTGCATCGGCATCACCGA
>DATGKD010000242.1:0-2805 GCA_035294855.1 Acidimicrobiales bacterium | reverse complement strand
GAAGTCCTCGCCGGCCGCCAGTCCCGAGCCCTCTTCCAAGATGGGGGCGACCAGTTCCTCGGTCGTGCCCGGGTACGTGGTCGACTCGAGGACGACCGTGGCCCCCCGCCGCAGATGACCCGCCAGCATGCGGGCCGCCTGCTCGACGTGCGACAGGTTGGGGTTCCCGTCGGTGAGCGGCGTGGGCACGTCGATCACCGCCACGTCGAAGCCCGCGCAGCGCGCCTCGTCGGTGGTCGGCTCATAGCGGCCGGTGGCGAGCGCGGCTCGCAGCGTCTCGTCGGCGACGTCCTCGACGTAGGAGTCGGCAGCCGCCAGGCGCTTCACTCGGCCGGCGTCCTCCTCGAGACCCACGACCGTGAACCCGGCCTCCACGGCTCGCATGGCGAGCGCCAGGCCGACGTAACCCTGCCCGACGACGACCACGCGCTCGGAACCGGCGCCGACGCCGCTCATGCCATGTCCCCCGGAGAACTCGTCATCGCCGCCACCCGGCGGCGTCACGCCGAGACGGGATCCGGGTCGACGACGGCCGACCCGCCGGCTGCGTCGGGAAAGTCGAGGGGGGTGGTCAGCGCGAAGAGCAGCTTGCGGACGAGGTCGCTGTCGCGTCGCATCGCCGTGTCGTGCAGGAGCTCGAGCCCTTCCGCGACGTCGTCGGCGCACGCCTCGCCCGGGACGAGGCGCCGGATGAAGGGGTGCGACGTCGTGAACACGTGCTCGTCCGGACCGCTCAGCTCTTCGTGCAGCTTCTCGCCGGGCCGGGCTCCGATCATGGTGATGGGGATTTCGGTGCCCGCTTGGAACCCGGCCAGGCGGATCATGCGCTGCGCGAGGTCGAGGATGCGGACGGGCTCGCCCATCTCGAGCATGAAGATCTCCCCGCCGTGCGACAACACCGATGCCTGGAGGACGAGCTGGACCGCCTCCTGGACGCTCATGAAGAACCTCGTCATGCGGGCGTCGGTCACCGTGAGGGGCCCACCGGAGGAGATCTGACGGGCGAAGGTCGGGATCACGCTGCCCCGGCTGCCGATGACGTTCCCGAAGCGGACGACCGCATAGGCGGCCCCGGCGGGGGCGTGCGCCAGGACGATCTGCTCGGCGAGTCGCTTGGTCGCACCCATGACGCTGATGGGGCGCACCGCTTTGTCGCTCGAGATGAGGACGAAGCGCCCGACGCCGGACGTCGTGGATGCGTCGATGACGTTCTGGGTCCCGAAGACGTTCACGTTGACGGCTTCGACCGGGTGGAGCTCGAGCACCGGCACGTGCTTGTGGGCCGCGGCGTGGAACACGACGTCGGGCTGGTAGCGGAAGAACGCTTCGAACACCGCATCACGGTCCGCCACGTCCACGAGCACCTGCTCGGTCTCGGTCGGCAGCGTCACCGCGGTGTCGTGAAGGTGCGTCTCGTCATGGTCCAGGAGCAGCAGCTGGGCGGGTCCGAACTCCGCCACCTGGTGGGCGATCTCGGAGCCGATCGAGCCACCGGCACCGGTGATGAGCACGCGCAGGCCGGCGAGCGACCGGCGCACCGCGGCCAGGTCGGTCGTCACGCTGGCGCGCCCGAGGAGGTCTTCGATGCGCGGCTCGCGCGCCTGGCGGACCGATGCGGTGTGCTCGGTCCCCCCCACGGCGTCGCGTACCGAGGGCAGGATCTTGAGGGGCACCCCGGCGCGCTTGGACGCCTGCACGGCGCGGTCGACGAATTCGGTCGGCGGGTTCGACGCGGCCAGCAGCACCTGCTGGATGGTGTAGCGCCCGGCGGCCGCGGGGATGTCCTCGACGTTGCCGACGACGGGCACGCCCAGAAGGGACAACCCGTGGCCGCGCGAGTCGTCGTCGAACACCGCCACGGGGACGAGGCCCGCGCCCGGGCTGTGCAACATCTCCTTGATGGCGGCGGCACCCGCGTCCCGGCTGCCGATGACGGCCACCCGCAGCCCCATCCGCCTTGTGCCGCGCTGCCAGGCGAACAGACGCGAATGGAAACGCAGCGCCCCGGTAGCCATGGTGACGAACACGGCGCCCACGATCACCACCTGCAGGGGGACCCGCTCGAGCCAGAGGAAGTGCCACAGGGGTCGCCCGAAGAACAGCACCGAGAACGCGATGGCGCACGCCAGGAGGACCTGGCGGGCTTCCTGCACCCCGGCGTAGCGCCAGATGCGGCCGTAGAGGCCGGCTACCCAGTTGGTGCCCAGGTGCACACCGATGGCGAAGAGCGCGAAGACCGCGAAGTGCCGCCAGTACAGCGCCGGGGGATGGTCGCGGAAGTAGCTGACCTCGGCGACGCCGTACGCCACGACGACCGCCACGGCGTCGAGCACCATGAAGAGCAGGCGCGCCTTGATGTGCGACGCCCAGGAGGCGACCCGGTCACCCCTGAACCTCGACGCAAGCCTCCCGCCCGCGTGACCCCGGACAGCCCCGATCTGATCCCCCCGCACCACCCAGGCCATCGCGTGCTGCCCCCCTGGTTGTGGTCCACTGGCAGCCGCGCGCGACCGCACTGGTTTCGCCTCCTCCCAGGCTACGAGACGGCCCGGGAATTCGGCATCGTCAGGATTGACGATTGACCGGGCCCACCCAGGTGGTTTCGGCTATGGAACCCGGACGCCCAGCGTGCTATCACCCCGACAAGGGGTAATCTAGACCGGCTGGGGCGGGCCACGTTGAAGGCCGGCCGGGCCAGGGGACGATGGACGCGAAAGACTTCAGGGGGGCGGTGCTTCGCGGTTGGCGCCTCCTTCTCTTGCTGGCGGCCCTCGGGGCGATCATCGGCTTCCTCGTCACGCCCGC
>DATGKD010000241.1:0-21690 GCA_035294855.1 Acidimicrobiales bacterium | reverse complement strand
CCGGCACGTGGCTGCGTGCACAGGACAGGCCGGGCGCGAGAGCTCGCCGCGTGTGGGTGTGATCCCCCCGAACTGATGTGCTGGCTCGACGAGTGCGAACGCGCCCATGTGAACACGGTTGATGACGTCGTCGGGTCGCAGGGATCGTGCGCACCACCTCGAAACAAGGCCGACGGTTAACGTGATGGCACATGGCCCACCCGTACCTGTCCAGGGCCGTGTCCCGGTTCCGCTCCCGGCTCGGTCTGGAAGACATGGAGCGGCGGCTCTCGAGCATGGGATCACAGCTCGACGACCTCGCCGTCCAGCTGACGAGGATCGAGTCCTCGCCTACCTGGCCCGCTTACCTCGGCGATCACACGGCGATCTTCCGAACGCAGTGGGGCGGCATCCTGTTGGTGGACACCCGGGAGTCCGTCCTCGCCCCTGCTCTTCTGCTGTTCGGAGTCTGGGAGCCTTCGGTCACCGCGTGGTTCCAATCGGCGCTGAAAGAAGGACAGACCTTCGTCGACATCGGAGCGAACATCGGTTACTACAGCGTGCTGGGCGGGCGCTTGACGGGTCCGAGCGGCCGGGTGGTGGCCATCGAAGCGCACCCTCGCATGGTCGCCCTCCTGCGTCGCAACAAGGTCGTCAACGGGTTGGGGAACATGACGATCTGGGAGAAGGCGGCATGGGCGGGGGACACCAAGCTCGAGTTCCATGTCCGATCGGATTTCGCCGCGAACTCGAGCGTCGGGGCGATGAGTCGCGCAGCACTCGACGATCTGGGTGACACCGAGGACGTCATGGAAGTCGACGGCATCGCCGTCGACGAGCTGGTGGCCGACCTCGACAGGGTCGACCTCGTGAAAGTCGATGTTGAAGGCGCTGAGGTCCAGGTGATGAAGGGCCTGCTCCGGACGTTCGCTCGGAATCCGGGCATGACGCTGATGTTCGAATGGTCACCGGGCCAGCTGCGCATGGTGGGCGACGACCCCGACGAGTTGCTCGACATCCTCGAGGGCCTGGGTTTTCGGTTCCGGATGCTGGAATCGCCGATGGAGACCATCGATCGCCGCCAACTGCTCGCCGTGCACCACGGCAACGTCGTGGCGACCCGCTCGCAGCGCTCGCAGGATCTCGAGCGACGCCAGGTCACCGAGACGCCGACCGCGGGCCCCTGAGCCCCGCGCCGGCCGGTCCTTGGCGGTATCGACCGGAAGGCGAGTGAGGCGAGGTCGTTACCCAGGGGAAGCTCGTGACGCCCGGGCCTCCGGCCGCGGGCATGCCCGGGCGGGTGCCGGCTCGACGCGACGGTCGGCACCCCCCTGTGACGGCGAACAGGACATCGGGTGAAGAGATCTGCGGCAGTGGTCCACCCCCGCCGGCGCAGGATGACGCCGTGGAGCCTGCTGGGGGTGGCGCTGATCGCCGGCCTCCTCCCCGCGGCGGACCGCTCGTCGCCGGTGCGCGCCTCGAGCGCGTCCGAGTCTCTGTCCAGCGCGACCCTGTCGTTCACCGCCGACGACGGTGTCACGCTGCACGCCACCATCGGCTGGTTCGGCTCGCTCGTCGCCCGTCCCCTCGTCGTCGAGGACAGCCCCTACGCACCTGCGGTGAGCTCGCTCGACTGGGCCGGCGACGCGTACAACGTCCTCGAGCTGCAGTGGCGCGGGACCGGCCTGAGCGGCGGGTCACTCGACTCGACCGGCCTCCGCGATCAGGAGGACCTGTCTCAGTTCCTCGGTTGGGCCTGCACGCAGTCGTGGAGCGACGGCGACATCGGCCTGTACGGCTTCTCGGCGAGCGCCATCGTCGTCTACAACTCGATGCACCTGCCGTTGCCCTGCGTCCGGGCGGCCGCCCTCATGTCGGGCACGGTGGACCTGTACCGCGACCTGCTCTACATCGGCGGCGTGCCGAGCCCGGTGGTGGGATCGGCGGTCGAGGGTCTCATCGCGGGACCGTGGGTCGAGAACCTGTTCGATCGCGCCACGTTGGAGCCGGCGACCGTGGGTGCCTCTGCGGGCGGCCTCGTGACGGCGCCGGTCCCGGTGGGCGCCCACCAGACCGAAGACGCGTTCTGGAACGAGCGGAGCTTCCAGGGCGACGTCAACCACATCCCGGTCCTCGCGGACGACGGCTTCTACGACGTCGAGGAGCGAGGGGCCATGCACGGCTTCGCCGACACCAAGGCCGACGGCAGCCACCTCATCGTGATGGGCGCCCACGACGGGTCGGCCGCGGGGACGCCAGGGCCCTTCCCGCATTTCAGCAGCTGGTTCGATCACTATCTGCTGGGCCGTCCCGACGCCGATCCGCCGGTGAGCGTCGAGCTGTCCAACGGGAACCGGCAGCAATTCCTCGCGGGCAATGTCACCTCGTTGTCGGGCAACGACTGGCCGCTCCCCGGGACGAGCTGGACCGACCTCTACCTCTCTGCCGCCAAGAGCGGATCGGTGCACTCGATCAACGACGGCACCCTCGCGTTGTCGCCCGATGCGACGACGACGCTCCAGCCCTATCCGTTCGTCCCCTCGATGGCCAGCGAGACCGACGTGCACACGGCGGCCACCGTCGCCGCCGACGGCCTCGACCAGGCGGCCACGTACCTGCCGTCGCTCACCGACATGGACCTGTCGGGCCCGACCTCGCTTACGTACTCGTCCCCGGTCCTGGGCCGCCCCGTCGACGCCGTGGGACCGGTCGGCCTCGACCTCTTCGCCTCGACGACTGCGCCGTTCACCGACCTCGTCGCCGTGGTGGCCGACGTGTGGCCTGACGGGACCGCGTATCCCGTCGCCACCGGGTGGCTGCGCACCAGCTATCCGAACATCGACCCGGCCCGCTCACTCGTGGACGCCGCCGGCGATGTGGTCGATCCCTACAACGTCCTCAGCTCGCCGGATCCGGCCACGCCGGGGACGTTGCGGCAGTACCACCTCGAAGTGCTTCCCGTCGGGAACCACTTCGCCGCCGGGCATCGCATCCGGCTGTACGTCCTGGGGACCCCGCTCGACATGCAGCCTCCGGCGTCCGGGCTCAATACGCTGTCGACGGGTGGGACGACTACGGCACGCCTCGTCTTTCCGAGCGACGGGACGAGCCTGGCGTCCGCGTTCGCCCCGCCCGCGCCGTGACTCCCGGGGGTTCGTTCCTCCGGCGACCGCCGGCGCCGCGGTCATTAGCGCCTCGAGCGTCGAGCCGTGATCGTCGGGCCCGCGGGTCGCTCTCCTGACGGAGGAGCACCGGATCCTCACGACACGCGTCGATCGTTGCGAACGTTGTTCGACACCGACGCCCTCGGGTACGACCGGGCCCGCCCCGGCTATCCCGACGCCCTGTTCGAAGACCTGCGCTCGCGCGGTCTCGACCCTGGCTGCTCGGTCCTCGAGGTGGGGTGTGGCACCGGCCAGGCCACCCGCGACCTGGCCCGCGTCGCCGGAGAAGTGACCGGTATCGAGCTCGGCGCCGAATTGGCGGCGGTCGCCCGCAAGAACCTGCTCGACTGCCCGAACGTGCGCGTCGTGGTGGGTGCTTTCGAGGACATGCGCTTGCCCACGAACCACTTCGATCTGGTGTTCTCGGCGACGGCGTTCCACTGGATCGAGCCCGAGTTGGCGTTCGGCCGGGCGGCGTCGCTCCTCGTTCCCTCGGGCTGGCTGGCGCTCGTCACCAATGTCCACGTGGACGGCGGGACGCACGCATCGATCCATGCGGAGGTCACCGCGCTCCAGGAGGCGATGGCTCCCGAGTTGGGCGAGTGGACGTTCCGCACCGCGCCCGATGTCGCGAGCGAGGCGCGCCGGGGCGGTGACATCGCGCACGTCTGGGCGCGGGTCGAACGGAGTTTTCATCCGCCCCCGGACGTCGCCGCCGTGTTCGGGCCGCCGTACGTCGGCACCTACGAGTGGACCGCGACGTACGACACAGCGATGTTCCTCGCCATGCTCGGCTCGCAGTCGGCGTATCTGGCGCTCGACCCCGGCCGGCGGGCGCGACTCCTCCAAGCCGTCGGCGACGTGGTCGAACGGCGCCTGGGCGGGGTCGTGACGAAGACCTATCTCGCGGTCCTCGCCGCCGCACCGGTGCGCGCGAGCCCCGTCCCGCCGTCCGCGACCGGCTGACGAGCCGTCCTTCGGGTCGTCAAGCGCGGTCGCGCAGCGCCGGCACGCCGTCGCCGGAGAGTTCGCCGAGCACGGCTTTGCGCCCCGTCATGGCCATGACGAGCGCCATGATCGGGCCCGACACCTCGGGGCCTTGTCCGTGCGACCAGTCGGTGTCGGTGGCGCGCAGCGACAGGCCGGTGATGCGCCTCTTGGCTCCGATGATCAAATTCGAGTTCTTGTAGAAGTCGGCGACCCGGACAGCGGCCTCGACCGGGTAGTCGTGCCGGATCCCGAGGGGCCGGCGGATGTCTTCGGCGTGGATGAGCGTCTCGCCGAGCATGGTGTCGGCCGGTCCCGGGGGGTGCTTCACCGACGTCTGGACCGCCTCGAAGGCGGTCAGGGTGTCCATGGGCGTGGCCCCCCGGGCGGCGGCGATGTCCTTCGTCTGCATCCGCCCCAAGCTGAAGCCCGAGGCGAGCAGCTTGGGGAAGAACGAGCCCGGGGTGATCTTGGCGGTGGCCGTCATGTGGGCGAGGACGTCGCGGACCGTCCACTCAGTGGCCAACGACGTGGTCGACCAGCTCTGGGTGTCGATCGACGCGAGGTCGGCGGCCAGCGCCTTGCGCTCGGCGTGGACGGTTGGCCAGATGTCCCGTTTCTCCATGGGTCCCCCTTCTGCGACGAAGCCGACGGGCAGGTCCGGCGTCCCGCCGGTCCCGGGCGGGAGGCCGACGCCGGCGCGCGGTGCCCTCAGCCGATCGGCATGGCCTCGTATACGTCGATGGCGCCCCCGCTGCTCAGCACGGGACAGCCCTTCGCCTTGGCCACCGCCTCCTCCAGGGAGCCGGCGGACAGGATCGAGTAGCCCGTCAGCCCGGCGCGGCCGCCGTCGGCAACGCTCCCATCGGCGTCGATGGTGGACGAGGGCCCGAACGGGTTGCCGCCGTCGACCACGGATTCCCCGAGGGACCCGAACCAGTTCATCCACTGCGTCATGGCTTCTTGCTGCTCGGCCTCGGTCTCGCCCATGGCGCCACCCCGGTACGCCAGCACGTAGTTGCCCATCCCCGTCCCTCCGCTGTTTTGGTCACCGCTAAATTAGGTAGAAGCCGAATAATTCGCAAGGCGCGGGTGGAGGGTCGGCGTCGTGCGTGACATCCAGAAGGTGATCGCTGCTCTCAACTCGCCCATCCGGCGCGAGATCCTCGCCCTCATCTGGGACCGCGAGGTCTCCGCGGGCGAGATCGCCGGGGCGTTCTCGGTGACCAAGCCGACCATCTCCCAGCACCTGGGCGTCCTCCGCCAGGCCGGCCTCGTCACCACCACCGCGGCGGGGACCTCGCGTCGCTATCGCGCCCGCCAGGACGTCCTGCGAGGGCTGCACGCCGCGCTCGGCGACGCCGGCAAGTGGAGCAACGCCGATGACGTGCCCGAGCGAGCGCTCGCCGACGCGGTGACGAAGCCCGTGGTGGTGGCGAGCGTCGAGGTGCCGACCGATCAGGAGACGACGTTCGCCGCGTTCACGGACCCCGCCGTCTACTCGCGGTGGCTGGGAGTCCCGGTGACGCTCCGCGACGGCCACTTCGCCTGCACCATGGAGTGGGGCACGCACGTGCGCGGTCGCTACGAAGTCGTGCACCCGCCCGAGTTCATCGTGATGCGCTGGGACTTCCAGGACGACAACGTCCCCGTCCCCGGCGGCGAGATGACCGGCTATCTCCGCATCCGGCCGAGCCCGACAGGGGCGCGCGTCGAGGTGCACCAGATCGTGGACACGCCCACGCAGGCGGAGTTCATGGAGGCGGCGTGGACGAACGTGCTGGGCAGGCTGAAAGGCGGAGTGGTCCAGGCGTCCGACCCGGGCGCGGCCATGTCACCTCGGCCCGTGCGGGCCAAACAGCGGTCGTCGACGTCTTCGTCCCCGTAGCGCTCATGCCCGGACGATGTTGCCTGCCGGCGTCCGTGCGTCGCGCTCGGCCAGCGTCTTGAGCGTGAGGAGCTGGCGTCGCATCATGACGAGGTCTCCTCCAGGGAGAAGCACGCGGAAGGTCACCCGGCCCACGGCACCGAGCCGAGACGCCGCGGCGGCGACGAGCTTCACCACGAGCCGGCTGGTGCCACCCTCCCCAGGTGTCACGCGGTACGTGCAGGCCACGTGGCCGAGGAGCTGGTGGCGCGTCTCGAGCGTGATCGCGGTACCGGGGTCCACGCCCACGAGCGTGAACACCGTCATGAACCGCTGGCCCAACTCGAGGGCGTCGAGGCCGGGCGTGAGGCGGCGTGGGCTTCGCCGCCCGAGGTTGTCGATCAGGTCGTAGCTGTAAGGGGCGACCCGCAGCTGGCACACCCATCGGAAGACGAGTGCCTTCGGAGCCGCGACGTCGACGGCGCGCCAGGCGACGACGTGGGGCTCGGCGACGACGTCGTCGCACCCGTACCGTTCGGACCGTTCCTCGGGCGTCGATCCCCACGTGGCGAGCAATCCGAGGCCCACCATGGTGACCGTAATCGGCCACCGGACCGGGCGACCCGGGACGAAACCCGGGGTGGGCCGCGGACCGAGGTGGTGCGCAGCGAGGCCGGTACGCTGGAGCTCGCCGTTTGTGCGTGTCGGGCGGGTCGTCGATCGAGAGGTGAGGCATGGCCGTCGTCAACGATCAGTCGGGCACCGAGGAGTTCGACCCCTTCGAGGCGTTCGGTCGCACCCACGGCGCCGGGGTCGTGCGCGACCCGTACCCGCGCTTCGCCGAGTTACGACGTGAGGCCCCGGTGCATCGCGGCGGGCTCGCCGGGTTGACGGGGTTCGCGTCGGACCTCCCGACCTCCGAGGGCTGGGGCGAAAGCCCGGGCCAGGAGTTCTTCACGGCCTTCAGCCACGCGGCGGTCGAGCGCGTCTACCGGGAGGCGGCGACGTTCTCCTCCAAGACCGCCGACAACGAAGGCATGGAGCTCGTCATGGGCCACACCATCCTCAACATGGACGAGCCCGAGCACCGCGCCTACCGCGGCCTCGTCCAGCAGCCGTTCAGCCGCGCCGCCATGGCCCGCTGGGAGGCCGAAGTCGTGCGCCCGGTGATCGACGCGTCGATCGACGCCTTCGTCGAGCGCGGTTCGGCCGACCTCGTGAGCGAGCTCACCTTTTCGTTCCCGGTGCGCGTGATCGCCGCGCTGCTCGGCCTGCCCGCCGAGGACCTCGGCATGTTCCACCGGCTGGCCGTGCAGCTCCTGCTCATCCTCACCGACATCGAGTTGGGGTTGTCGGCGTCACAGGAGCTGGGGACGTACTTCTCCGCGGTCGCCGCCGAGCGCCGGGGGCAACCGACCGACGACGTCATCAGCATCCTCGCCAACGCCGAGCTCGACGGCCAGCGGCTCACCGACGAGGAGATCGCCGCCTTCCTCCGGCTCCTTCTGCCCGCCGGCGCCGAGACCACCTACCGGTCGTCGAGCAATCTGCTCGTCGGGTTGCTCTCCGACCGGGGCCAGTGGGAGGCGATCGTGCGCGACCGCAGCCTCATCCCGGCGGCGATCGAAGAAGGGCTGCGCTGGGAGCCGCCGCTCACCATGACGGCGCGCACGTGCGTGAAGGACACCGTGCTCGAGGGGGTGCCACTGCCGGCGGGCGCGTCGGTGACCGCCTGCATCGGTGCCGCCAACCACGACGACGCGCGCTGGGACGAGCCCGAGCGCTTCGACATCCGGCGGGAGCCGAAGCAGCACCTCGCCTTCGCCTACGGCCCCCACATGTGCCTGGGCATGCACCTGGCGCGCCTGGAGACGTCGTGCCTGCTGAACGCGCTCGCCGACCGGCTGCCGAACCTGCGGCTCGACCCCGAGGCCGACGACGTGCACATCAGCGGCCTCGTGTTCCGCACCCCGGCCCGCCTGCCGGTGCTCTTCGACGCGGCCTGACGCCCGGGCGGCGCGGGCGCCCCACACGCGGGGAGGCGCCCACAGTCCGGCGCTCAGGACGCCGGTCGCAGCCGTGCGTGGCGCGCGCTCGTCTCGAGGTGGACGGTGCCGGCGACCTCGTAACGCGTCCCGAAGTGGCTCACCACCCGGTCGATCCACCCGGCGCGCAACGATTCGTTGCAGATGTCCTCCCGGATGCGCACGACCGGCCGGACCGTGCCCGCGTCGGGGCGCTCGGTGACCTGCAGCGGGTCCCGGCCTGCGTCGGTGCCCACCAGGTCCGCCAGGATGCCTGCCACCGCGCTGTGACCGTCGGTCCCGGCGGCGTCGAGCAGGCGAGCGATCTCCTCCACTGCGCTGGTGGCCTGCGTCACCGTGAACGGGCGTCTGCTCGCCAGGTCCTTCTTCACGGCGCGCAGCTCGTGCAGTGTGGCCCGGATCTCGGGACCCAGGATGTCGGAGAAGCACGCCCAGTTCTCGCTCATGACCCTGAGCAGGTTGCCCGGCTCCTCGCGGCTCTTGTCGCCCAGCCAGAAGCGCGTCGCCATGGCGTGCCAGTTGTCGCCGGCGAAGTGCCGCTGTCGCATGAGCCGGTCGGCGAAGCCGGCGAGCTCGTGCCGGAGGAGCCCGAAGGCGTCCTCGACGACGTCGCGGGGTCGCCGTCCGGGGGCAGCGGGTCGCGCCGCGGGGGCCTTCACGGTGTCGATCATCTCGTCTCCCATGCCGGGGGGTCGGTGGGAATGCTGACCCCCACCCTCTCGCGCCACCCTCAGCGGGTCGCCAACTGGGTGTCAACAATCTGACAACGGGCTCGTGCCCCCGTGTCCGAGCTCACCGAGGACGCCGAGATCAGCGAGCCAGCGCGGCGGCGGCCACCCCCATGAGGTCGAGGAAGTTGTCGCAGTAGAAGCGGCGACGGGCGTCGTCGTCGGTGTCGACCAGCGACGCCTCGAAGCGCTCGATGGGCCGGCGGCCCCCCTCCACGTGGGGGTAGTCCGAGGAGAACAGGCACACCTCGGGCCCGCTCTGGGCGATGATCCACCCGACGTCTTCGGTGGGATAGGGCGTGCAGCGCACCTGTCGTCGCACGTACTCGGTGGGGCGCATCGACAGCGCCCGGAGCCGCTCCTCGTGGCGGGCGAACGCCTCGAAGGCGGCCTCCATCTGCCGGGTCCACGAGGGCACCCAGATGGCGCCCTGTTCGATCACCCCGAAGCGCAGCCGGTCGAACCGCTCCAAGACGCCGTCGAAGATCATGGTGGCGAGGGTCTGCGCCGGCGGCACCGGGATCCCCATGTAGTCGACCGACCGGAAGTTCTCCTCGCCGCCGTGGAAGTCGGGCGGGACCGGCAGGCCGTTGGCGAAGTAGCTGGCGTCGATGAGGTCGCCCGTGCCCCCCACGTGGAAGACGACGGGGATGCCCGCCTCCTGAGCCCGTGCCCAGACGGGGTCGAGCCCGATGTGGCTCGGGGAGTGCGTGGGCGGGCAGCCCGAGGCCACGAGCAGGGCGGCGGCGCCCATGGCGATCGCCTCGTCGGCCATGGCCGCCGCCCGCTCGAAGTCGGCGAGGGGGACGTAGCACGTGGGCAGGAGGCGGGCGTCGGCCGAGCAGAACTCCACCATGCCCCGGTTGTGGGCGCGCGCCGCCCCGTACGCCAGGTCGAGGTCACCGGCGTGCTCCCAGTCGCGCAGGCGCCGGTTGTGGAACGTGTTGAACACCAGCTGGCTCGAGAACCCGAGGAGGTCGAGCGCCCGCGTCCGGTCCTCCGCGACGAACGCGCCGGTGGCGGCGAAGTTCTTCCGGTTCATGATGTCGGCTTCCTCGGTGGCCCGGTACTCCTCGGAGGCGTGCCGGTCGCGCAGCCGGTCGAAGGCGGCGTCGAGGTCGCGTTGCTGCTCGTCCACGTCGCCGGTCTGGCGGAGCTCGTTCCCGCCCGGGTAGCGCAGCGGTTTGATGCGGTCGCGCACCTCCGGGTCGGCGTGGTCGCGCAGCCACGTGGGCGTCTCCATGAGATGCGCGTCGGCGTCGTGGGCGATCCGCCCTTCGTTGTAGGGCATGGGCCACCTCCCGCGACGAGTCTGGCAGCTGGCCCCCGGGCCCCGCAGCTTGCGGGCCGTCCGTCGAGAGCGCCGGTCAGGTGGCGACCGGAGCGAGGCCGTGGCTCGGCTCGAACAGCATGTCGTCGAGCTCGTCGGGCGGGACCGGGGCGCCGAAGAGGTACCCCTGGCCCAGGTCGCAGCCGAGCAGGCGCAGCTCCTCCAAGGCGATGTCGGTCTCGACTCCCTCGGCCACCGCGGTGAGCCCGAGCGAGTGCGCCAGCGCCACCACCGCGCTCACGATGGCGGAGTCCTCGGGGTCCTCGCCGAGCCCGTCGACGAACGTGCGGTCCACCTTGAGCGAGTCGATAGGGAAGTGCTTCAGGTAGCTGAGCGACGAGTACCCGGTCCCGAAGTCGTCCACGCTGATCTTCACGCCCAGGCGGTGCAGCGCCTGCAACGTCTCGGCCGCGGCGCGCTCGTTGCGCATCAGCGTGCCTTCGGTGATCTCCAGGCACAGCATGCCCGGCGTGATGCCGGCTTCGTCGACGGCGCGCGCCACCGATTCGATGCAGCCGGAGCTGCCGAGCTGGCGGGGCGACACGTTGACGTGGACGTCGAGGTGCTGGCGACCGAGCTCCGCCGCCCGCCGGTTCCACGCCGCCGCCTGCTGGCACGCGGTGCGCAGGGCCCAGCCCCCCACGGGGACGATGAGCCCGGTCTCTTCGGCCATGGGGACGAACTGGTCGGGGCCGAGGAGCCCCCGGGTGGGATGCTCCCACCGGATGAGTGCCTCGGTCGCCACCACGGCGCCGCTGTCGAGCTCGATGATCGGCTGGTAGCAGAGCCGGAACTCGTTCTCGGTGAGCGCGCCGTGCAGCTCGTTCAGGAGATGGAAGCTCTTCAGCGCCACGGCGTGGCTGTTCGACTCGAACACCTCCATCTGGTTGCGGCCCGACTCCTTGGCGAGGTACATGGCGGTGTCCGCGTCGCGCAGCATCGAGGAAGGCGTGGCGCCCGACTCGACCGACAGGGCCACGCCGATGCTGGCGGTCACGAACACGGGCCCGTGGTCGAGGGGGAAGGGCCGCTGAAGGTCGGCGAGCAGCCGGCGCACGATGGTCGTGACCTCGTCCTGGTCGCGCACGTCGTCCCACAGGATGGTGAACTCGTCCCCCCCGAACCGGGCGACGGTGTCCACCGACCGCAGTGTCTCGAGCAGGCGCGCCGCGACGCTCTGCAGCAGCTCGTCGCCGACCGCGTGTCCGAGGCCGTCGTTGATGAGCTTGAACCGGTCGAGGTCGAGGAACGCCACGGCCACCACGCGCCTGCCCCGCTCCGCCCGGCGCAGGGCCATGCTCAGGCGGTCCATGAACAGCACCCGGTTGGGGAGCCCGGTGAGGGGGTCGTGGATGGCGGCGTGGGCGAGGTGCTCCTGCATGCGCCGCTGCTCGGTCACGTCGTGCAGGTTGGCGACGATGCCGCGCACGTCCGGGTCGTCGACGCGGTTGGTGATGACCGTTTCGAATTGCCGCCAGACGCCCTCGGCGTCCGCGATGCGCATCTCCGAGCGCAGGACGCGTGAGGGGTCGGCGACGAGCGGCGGGAACTCCTCGCTCAGGCGCTGCAGATCGTCTTCGTGGATGAACCCTCCCATCACCTGGCCGTAGAAGGGTTCGGCGGGTAGCCCGAGCTGTCGTTCGAAAGCCGGGCTCGCGTACTGCAGGCGCCCTTCGAAGTCGGTGACGATGATGATGTCGGCGGCGTTGCTGACGAGCGCCTTGAAGCGGCGCTCGGACTGGCGGAGGTCGTTGGCCACCTTCTCGCGGGCCACCGTGACCCGGCCCAGGAGCGAAATGGTGGCCAGCGCGCCGAGCAGGCTGAGGCCGGCGAGGCCGTGAATGAGGGGCCGGTGGATCAAGGTGGGCACCGCCCCGACGGCGATCCCGAGCTCCGCCACGCCCATGCACACCGTCGTGAAGAGCAGGGCCCACTTGGTCGCCCGCGAGCCGTAGAGGTCGAGCGCGGCGCCCGTCCCGAAGAGGAAGCCGATCGACAGGATCGGGCCCCACCCCGTGCTGTACGCCACCACGGCGATCACCGTCATCGTGACGCCCACGTACGCGACGATGTGCCACTGACGGCGGCCGTCGCCGAGCACCGCGCGGATGAGGACGCTGGCCGTGCCCCCGCCGGCCACGAAGACGACGTACACCCAGTACGGCAGCAGCGCGATCAGGTGTTGCCACCGCATGAGGCAGAAGGCCGCCGCGACCGGCGGGTTCACCCAGATCCCGGGGTCTCTGACCGCGAGGCGCAAACGGGCGCGCAGAGGCGGCGGGACGTCGCTGTCGAGGCCGGTGGCGGCCGCCTCACCAAGCACGTACAGAGAATCGGCGTCCGGCGGCGCTTCCTTGACGAGGGCGATCGCACCCCGGTGGCGCCCAGGTCAGGCACCGGCGGGGCGGGTCAGGCGGTGGCGGTGCGCGCCTCCACGGGAGCGCCCTCGGGAGCAGGCGCGACGGCAGGGCCGGGCGCCAGCCCCGGGGGGGTGCGGATGAGGAAGGTGGCCAGGCACAAGCCGGCGAACATCAGCCCGGCGCCGATCCGGAATGCCGTCGCGTACCCCGACATGAAGGCGTCGTAGATCGCATGGTGCAACGCGGGGGCGAGGGGCACCGCACGGGGTGGGGGAGCGGCCCCCACGAAGTGCGAGGCGGCGCGCCCCAGGAGGTCGAGCCGGCCGCGGGTGACGTCGATGGCGACCGTGCCGAGCACGGCCAGCCCGAGCGATCCGCCGACCATCTGGCCGGAGTTCAGCAACGCCGACGCGATCCCCTGTTCCTGCGGGCGTACGCCGCGCACGGTGGTGAGCGTCAGCGGGACGAAGTTCATGGCCATGCCCGAGGCCAGGAGCACCATGGGCGGGAAGAGGTTGCCCCAGTAACTGGCGCTGGCCGAATTGAGCGAGTACCACACGAGGCCGATGGTGCCGAGCGTCGTGCCCGCCATCATCGGGGCCTTGACGCCCACCCTGCCCACGAGGCGCGACACCACCGTCGCCGTGATGATGATCGCCAGGGCGAACGGCAGGTAGCTCACGCCCGCGCGCAGCGGGCTGTAGCCCAGGATCTCCTGGAAGAACAACGTCAGGAAATAGAACTGGGAGAACATGGCGGTGGCGATCGCCAGCATGATGGCGTACGCGGTGGCGCGGTTGCGGTCCTTGAACAGGTGCAGCGGCATGAGCGCCTGCCTCGAGCGCGCCTCGGTCACGAGGAACGCGGCGAGGAGGACGACGCCGGCCACGAGCGTCACCATCGTCCACCGGTCGCCCCATGACGTGCTCGCCGCGTGGATGAGTCCGAACACGAGGAGGCTCATGCCGCCGGTGGCGAGCACCGCCCCGGGCAGGTCGAGGCGTCCGGCGCGTGTCTCGGTCTCGGCGAACGCACGGGGTGCCGCGAAGATGACCGCCAGGCCGATGGGCACGTTGACGAACAACACGTATCGCCAGCTGAGCGTGTCGGTGAGGACCCCGCCGAGCAGCACGCCGATGGCACCGCCGGCGCCGGACATCGCCGCGTAGACGCCCATGGCCCGGTTGCGCGCCGAGCCCTCGGGGAACGTGCTCGCGATGAGCGACAGCGCGGTGGGCGCGGCGATGGCACCGCCGGCGCCTTGCAGCATGCGGGCCGCGATCAGCGTCCCTTCGTTGGTGGCGAGCCCACCGAGCAGCGACGCCAGCGTGAAGATCGAGATGCCGATGATGAACATCCGCCGCCGGCCGAACAGGTCGCCGGTGCGGCCTCCGAGCAGGAGGAGCCCGCCGAAGGTGAGCGTGTAGCCGTTCACCACCCACACGAGGTTGGCCGCCGAGAAGTGCAGCGCCCGCTGGATCGACGGCAGCGCCACGTTCACGATCGAGGCGTCGAGGACCACCATCAGCTGCGCCGCCGAGATCACGAACAGCGCGAGGCCCAGGTGGTGGGGGCCGCCGTCGGCCGGGGCGGTCGCGCCGCTCGAGGACGAGCCGGATGCCGACGGCCCCGGCTCGGGGACCGAGGGCGCGGTTCCCGTGGTCGTTTCGGTCATACGTCGTCTCCGTGCGGGCGCAGCCTCCGGCCGCGGGCTCCGGGGGATGGGGGATCGGGGGCGAACCACTGAAGCGGTCCCGAGGGACCGCTTCCTGGTCAACACCCTAGGCGGCGGGATCTTCCTGCCGGGCCGAAAAGTCTCCGGCGCGGCGGGGACCAGACCGCTCGTTCAGGCGCTTGCACCCAACAACAGCGTCAGGTTGCGCACCGAGCGCAGGCCGTCGGAGTAGCGCGGCACGAAGCCTTCGGGCAGGCGGTACTCGGGGATGCGGCGGTGCCACTCGCGCAGCGCCACCCGCAGCTCCTGGCGGGCCAGATGCGAGCCCAGGCACCGGTGGATCCCGCCCCCGAAGGCCACGTGACGGTTGGGGTTGCGGTCGAAGTCGACCAGTTGCGCTTGCCGGAACTCGGCCTCGTCGGTGTTGGCCGAGCCCAGGCAGGCGAGCACGGCGTCGCCGGCGCGGACCGGGCACCCCTCGATCGCGCCGTCGCGGCGCGCCACCCGGATGATCGTCATGACCGGCGTCTCCCAGCGCAGGAGCTCCTCCACGGCGGACGGGATCACCGACGGGTCCTCCACGATGCGCCGGCGATGGTCGGGATGCTCGGCGAGGAACTTGAAGCTGCACGTGAGCGTGTCGGTGATCGTGTCCAGCCCGGCGAGGATCATGAGGAAGCTGATGTCGGTGATCTCCTCGTCGGTGAGTGGACGACCGTCCACCTCGGCGGTCAAGAGCACCGACATGAGGTCGTCGCGCGCCGGCTCGGCCCGTCGTCCGCTGATCACGCCGGCGAAGTAGCGGTAGACGTCCTGCGCGTTGGCCCGGCGGGCGGCGAGCTGTTCCTCTGCGGACCGGGCACCGGGCGGCCGCTGCGTGCGCTCGTTGAACTCGAGCAGGGTGGGCAGCTCCTCCAACGGCAGGCCGAACAGCCGCAGGAAGATCGTCGACGGCAGCGGAATGGCGAACTCGTTCGTGAAGTCGCAGCTGCCCCGGTCGACGAACCGGTCGATGAGCGCGTTCACCTGCTCGGTGATCTGAGGCACGAGGGCGGCCATCTTCTTCGGCGTGAACAGGGGATCGAGGAGCTTGCGCCACTTGAGCTGGTCGGGCGGGTCGATCTGCAGCGGGATGAGCGGGCGGTCGTTGCCGAGGGGCGCTCCGTCCATGCCCGAGGAGTACGACTCGGGGTCGCGCAGCGCACTGTCGAGTGCCGCGCGCGTCGTCGTCTGCACCGCCCCGGGCACGCGCAGCAGCGGGCGGCGGGCGCGCATCTTGGCGTAGTGCGGTTGCGGGTACTCGAGGAAGCCCTGCCCGACGCCGCCGAACACGATCAGGTCGGTGTCGAAATCACGATCCTCGGTCTGGCGTGCTGTGCTCACCGGCCACCCCCGCGCTGGGCCCGTCCTGTCCCCGCGCCCGGCGGACAAGGTCGGTTCGGCCGAGCTTACGCCGGAAGGGTCGTTGCTGACGTTGCTGTCAGGGACCGCCCTGGCGGGATCGAGAGCGCCGGCTGCGCGTGGGGCCCACCACCACTTCGGGCCGGCGGTCGGAGAGAAAGCCCTTGCCGTCCTTCTTCGGGCTGCGCTGTGGCGGGCGGCGCGGCGCCACCGGCCCCGACCGCAGGTGGCTGCGCGGCCCCGACCACGGCGCGGGTGGGGCGACCACGCGGTCCGCCAGGCGGTAGGCCACGCGCTCGTAGTTGATGCGCCACCCCACGAAGTGCGGCCACGCCTCCTCCGCGCTGCGCTCCATGGGGAAGCCCACGTCGACGAGCATGTCGTACGCCTGTTGGAACTCCTCGAAGGTGAGCTCGATCGGCCCCTCGGGGTTCGGGTCGGGGTCGACGGGCCAGCCGAGGGTGCGGGCGATGCGGTTGAACGCCGTGAACCCCATGCGCAGGCACAGGCGCGCCTGGGACGATGCGCTGTCCGGCGCCACGGCGAGGTGAAGGGCCGCACCGTCCAGCACCGCCAGCAGGCCCACCACCCACGAAAACCACGGGTCGGGCGAGCGGAACAGCAACAGGACGGGGTAGGTGCTGTGGCTCTCGGCCACTTCGGCCGCCCACGTCTCCCAGTCGGCGTAGAACTGGGGCAAGGCGTCGGTGATCCCCACGAGCTGATGGCGCACCAGGACCTCGGGTCCCCAGGCGGGTACCCCGGCGCGGCTCTCGAGCCTGGCGACGAGCGACTCGCGCCGGTTGAAGGCGCCGTACAGGGTGGGCAGGTAGGCGATCTGCAGCGCCACGATGACCGCCCACATGGCGCCCGCGGCGATGTCGGCCGGCTCGTTGGGGGCGCCGCCGGCGCGCACCTGGCCCACGGTGAACAGCGAGGCGGCCGACTGCCGGACGGCCGCGCCGAACGCGTGGGTGGTGGGCTCGAGCACGAGCGCGAACCCCAGCGTGAGGAGCCCGGCCCAGACGACGAGCTGCGCCACGAGCGCCACCGGGGCGGTGGGGGCGAACACGGCGTCCTTGCCCTCGTAGCTCTTGGCGAACTGGGCGATCCCGATGAACAACAGGCGCACCGTCCGGTTCACGGTCAGGGTGATCCGTTCGACGACGCCCCCGGTGGACCGGGGCAGCACGAGCGTGAAGAGGATGCTCGCCGCGGTGACGAGGACGACGAGGGAGCCTCCGACGTACCAGAGCGCCGACACGGTCAGATCCGCGGTTGACCGTGACGCGTGAGCGGTGCGCTCGCTCCGGCTTCAGCCGGTGAACCGCAGCGCGACGGCCGCGTCCGGCTCGAGCACGCGGAAGCTGAAGCTCTCCTCCACGTACAACCGCACGACGTCCGCGTCGTGGTCGCGGTAGCCGATCGACAGGTCCTGACCGCTTTCGAGGACGAAGTCACCGCCGCGCAAGCTGAGCACGACGCCCCCCTGCACGCCGGGTGCCCACACGAGCGGCCCCCCGAGGATCTGACGCAGGTGGTCGAACAACAGGTGGCCACCGTGCTCGGCGGTCTCCACGATGCCCGTGTAGATCTCCGGCCCGATGGCGAGGCCGTAGGGACCTTCGATCCCGGACCGGCGCAGCACGTCCGTGGCGCGGGCCACGACGGTCGGGTAGTGCTCCATGTCGGCCTCGACGGCGATCGGCGGGTGGGACGTGCACTCCGTGATGCCCTGGATGCCGACTGCCGCGTACCCGTGGAACACCGTGACGTTCTCGGCCAGGGCGATCTGCCGCGTGGCTTCGTCGAGCTCCTCCAGATCCATGTCGTCCGCGCCCCGGTCGGCGTCGTCGATCTCCACCCGGGAGATGCCGAAGTCGGTACGGAGCTCGACCACCGGGAGGACGCGCCGTTGCAGGGCGGTCACGCCTTCGGTCGGGCCGGCCACGGGCGCGCTACGGCCGACGTCGGTGGCGGAGTGGCCCCAGCCGTGCGGCCCGGAGAAATCAACGAGCTTGCGCGCCGCCAGGTGGGTGGTGAGCCGGCGCTTCGCCTCGGACTCGATCTGCTCCCAGGCGGCCTCGGAGATGGGTGCGAGCTCCCGGTAGAGGTGGTTCATCACTCGTCCCCCCGGAGGGATCCGATGCCGAGCGAGTTGGAACTGGCGGGATTCGCGCCGTCTGATCCGGCGGCCGCCTCGGCCTCCACCTCGGTGACGGGCGCCGAGGTGAACAGGTAGGTCCGCAAATGCTCGTCGAGGACGGGGTCGTGCCGGCGCAGCCACTCGAGGGTCATGGACGCGTGCTCCTTCTCCTCGTCGCGGTTGTGGGCGAGGATGTCGGCCAGGCTCGAATCGTTGGTGGCGTTCACGCGCTGGTCGTACCAGTCGACCGCCTCGAGCTCCTCTTTCAGCGAGACGATCGCCCGGTGCCGGTCGACCGTGGCCTCGTCGAGCAGCTCGGCTGCCTCGTGGAGCCCTTCGCTTGCCATGGTCCGCCTCTCTCCCGGTCGCCGGTCGGGCACGACGACTGTACCGGGCGACCTGCCCGGACCTGCCCCCGAGCTAAACCCGGGGATAAGAATGGATTGACTCCAATCTTGGATAGCCTCTACGATAAGGCGGATGGTCGCCGTGGCGGAAACCCCTCGAGCCCGAGAGGCGGCGTCGGCCGATGCGCTGCGCGCGGCGGGACTGCGCGTGACCGCCATCCGTCTGGCCGTCATGGACGCCCTCGTTCGCCGTCCGCACGCCGACGCCGACACCGTGATCGCCACGGTGCGCGAGCGGCTCGGGTCGGTGTCGCCGCAGGCCGTCTACAACGTGCTCGCGGCCCTCACCGACGCGGAGCTGGCGCGTCGCGTGGAGCCGGCGGGGAGCCCGGCTCGGTACGAGATGCGGGTGGGGGACAACCACCATCACGTCGTGTGCCGGCGGTGCGGAGCGACCGCGGACGTCGACTGCGCCGTCGGGCGCCGGCCGTGCCTCAGCCCTTCGGACGACCACGGCTTCGAGCTCGACGAGGCGGAGGTCACCTTCTGGGGACTGTGCCCGGCGTGCCGCGTACGGCGAACCGGTCGCCGTCAGACGACAAAGCAGACGACAAAGCAGACGACAAAGCAGACGACAAAGCAGACGAACGAGAGAAGAACCAAGGAGTGAAGCCATGAACCTCGACACCACGAACCCAGACGCCACGAACCCAGACGCCACGAACACAGCCGCCCCCGACATCCCTGTCACCACCACCGACGCCGGCATCCCCGCGGCGAGCGACGAGCATTCACTCACCGTCGGTCCCGACGGCCCGATCCTCCTCCAAGACCACTACCTCATCCAGAAGATGGCGCACTTCAATCGCGAGCGTGTGCCCGAGCGGGTGGTCCATGCCAAAGGCGGAGGCGCGCACGGCTTCTTCGAGGTCACCGACGACGTGTCGCCGCTGACGAAGGCGAAGTTCCTCGCTCCGGGTGCACGCACCGAGGTGTTCGCGCGCTTTTCGACCGTCGCGGGCGAGCTGGGCTCGGCCGACACGGTCCGCGACCCGAGGGGTTTCGCGCTCAAGTTCTATACGGCCGACGGCAACTACGACATGGTCGGCAACAACACGCCGGTGTTCTTCATCCGCGACCCGCAGAAGTTCTCGGACTTCATCCATTCCCAGAAGCGACGGGCCGACACGCACACCCGCGACAACAACATGCAGTGGGACTTCTGGACGCTGTCGCCGGAGTCCGCGCACCAGGTGACGTGGCTGATGGGCGATCGCGGCATCCCCCGCACGTGGCGCCAGATGGACGGGTTCAGCTCGCATACGTACATGTGGGTGAACGCCGCGGGCGAGCGCGCGTGGGTCAAGTACCACTTCAAGACCGACCAGGGCATCGCCTTCCTGGGTGACGCCGACGCCAAGGCCATCGTCGCCGAGGACCCCGACCACCACCTGCGCGACCTGTACAACGCGATCGCCACCGGCGATGCCCCCAGCTGGACGCTGTACGTGCAGGTGATGGGATTCGAGGACGCCGCCGACTATCGCTTCAACCCGTTCGACCTGACGAAGGTGTGGCCGCACGGCGACTACCCCCTGCACAAGGTGGGGCGCCTCGTCCTCGACCGCAACCCGGAGAACTACTTCGCCGAGGTCGAGCAGGCCGCCTTCGAGCCCGCCAACATGGTGCCCGGCATCGGCCCCAGCCCCGACAAGATGCTCCTCGGCCGGCTGTTCTCGTACCCCGATGCCCATCGCCACCGCATCGGGTCCAACTACCTGCAGCTGCCGGTCAACGCGCCCAAAGCCCCGGTGCACAGCTACAACACCGATGGCGCCATGGCGTACCGCAGCGCACCGGACCCCGTGTACGCGCCCAACTCGTTCGGAGGCCCGCGTGCCGACGCGGGCGAGCGCGACCCGTCGTGGGACGTCACCGGGGAGATCGTGCGCGCCGCGGCCACGCGCCACCGCGAGGACGACGACTTCGTGCAGCCGGGCAACCTCTACCGCGCGGTCCTCGACGAGCCGGCGCGCGAGCGCCTGGTGGGCAACATCGTCGGCCACCTGCGCAACGGCGTGCACGGCGACGTGCTCGTCCGGGCGCTCGAGTACTGGCGGCGCGTGGACGACGACCTCGGGGCGCGGGTGGCCAAGGCGCTCGACAGCCCGAGCTGACGCCCGGAGGGCGGATCGCCTTCGGAGCTCGCGAGGCGTGCCGCCGCGCGCCGGGCGGGCGAGCCAGGGTGACTCAGTGGGCGGCGACCGGTGGGTGCTGTGAGCTCACCACGCGCGCCTTGCCCTCCATCTTGGCCCGGTACATCGCGCGGTCCGCGGCCCGGATGCAGTGCTCGGCCGATGCTTCGGTGCTCGGATCGGTCACCGACACGCCGATGCTCGCGGACATGGTCCGGTCCCCGAACGGTGTCTGGAACGGCCGGCTCAAGGACTCGAGGACGCGCTGGGCGATCTCGCCGGCTTGTCCCTCGTGGGAGAGCCCCTCGCACACCACCACGAACTCGTCGCCACCGAAACGGCCCACCGTGTCGGCCGGTCGTACGCACTCCGACAGTCGTTGCGCCACGGAGGAGAGCACGAAGTCACCGGCGCGGTGCCCGAGCTCGTCGTTGACGAGCTTGAAGTTGTCGATGTCGATGAAGAGCACCGCCACCGCGCACTCACCTCGACGGACGCGCGCCAAGGCGTGCTCGAGCCGATCGCTGATGAGGACGCGGTTGGCCGCGCCCGTGAGGGGGTCGTGCACGACCTGGTGCGACAGCTTGGCCGACAGCGCCCGCTCGGCTTCGTAGAGGCGGGCGTTGGCCACGGCGATGGCGGCGTGCTCGGCGAACAGCGACACGGCACGCAGGTCGTACTCGCTGTAGACCACGCCGTGGGCGCCGATCAGGTTGATCACGCCGAGGATCTGACCGCGGTGGACGAGCGGCACGCACACGGCGCTCTCGCTCTCTGGCCGACCCTTCTCCGACACGGTCCCCTGCACGAGGAGCGGCTCGCGGTCGCGCACCACACGGTGGGCGATGCTTCCACCCAGCTCGAGCGGCGACACCTGGTCGTCGCCGGCGTGGCACACCGCGACGAGCTCGCCGGCCTCGTCGAGCAGCATGATCGACCCGCTCGCCGAGTGCAGCAACTCGAACGCGCTCGACAGGATGAGACGCAGGACGTCGTCCACCACGAGCACCGAGTTCATCGCCTTGCCGGCCTCGTACAGCATGGCCAGCTCCTTCAGGCGGTTCGACAGCGCAGCGCCGAGCACGCGTTCGTCCACGAGCAGCTTGGCCAGACGGCGCAGGTGACGTTCCTTTTCGATGACGTACACCGCGAGGCCGATCACGAGCAGGATGGTCCCGCTGCGGAACGCGGTGCCGCTCGCGAAGCCCAGGTGCCGGCCGGTGTTGGTGGAGAGCAAAGCCACCGCGGATGCCAGGCACACGAGTCCGGCGAAGGCGACGGTCCACAGCTGCGACCGCCGTCGGTCGACCGCCTCGAGCGTGGGCGTCGAGAAGCCCTTGATGCCGACGATGCGCGCTTCGCGCTCGAGCATCGTCGACACCGCCCTGTCGTCCAGCGCGGCCGACGACGGCTGGTCCGTCATGGACCAGGTATCGGCCCAGGTCCGGCAGGCCTTGAACCGAGCC
>DATGKD010000240.1:0-13181 GCA_035294855.1 Acidimicrobiales bacterium | reverse complement strand
GGCGGGGACGCGCCACTTCGTGCTCGCCCCCGCGGGCCGGCCGGGCGAACCATCGTCTCGCGGTGCCGCGCGGCCTCGTCGCCTCCATGGTCGACGTTCCTCGTCAGCGCCGGCGGAAATGGCGGCCGCGCCGCACCGGCGGTGACGCCGCCGCCGTGTCGGGGTCGCCCGCGGTCGCCTCGGAGCCCGCGGCGCGCCACGGGGCCGGGTCTCGTACGACTTGCACGATGGCGTCGGCGACGAGCAGCACGACGGCCAGCCACGCCACGCGCCCCGCCGTCTCGAAATGCGCCGGCCAGCCGAATTCGGCGACGAAGTGGTTGTGGGCCTGCGACCGGGTGACGATCCAGTCCACCGCCACCGCCAGCCCGATGCAGCCGGCGGTGACGAACAGCCGCCCGTGCCGCCACAGGAGCGCGGCGAGGGTCAGGACCGCCACCGGTATCCCGGCGACCGGCAGGAAGACGGCGCCCGCCACCCCACCGGCCACGAGGGGGGCGACGACCAGCGCGCGCCAGCCGGGACGGTGGCCGCCCGACGACAGCGGCGAGGCCAGCGCGGGCAGCTCGTTGTCGCTCTCCCCGGCGCGGCGCCGGAGCCGGCGTGGCCACAGCGCCAGGACCAAGCACGTGACGAGCACGGTGGCAGAGACGATCAGCGCGGCCCAGACGTCGCGCTGCGGGGTCCATTCGAGGTTGATCACCACGTCGTGGGCGGCCGCGCCCTTCGCGATGGCGGCCGGCGTCACGAGCCAACCGTTCGCATAGCCGTCGACGAGGTGCGGCGGGCCCAGGTCGGCGCCGCCCTGCGTGGTGGCGTGCCACCCGCTGTTGGTGCTCTCGCCCAACACCATCCAGAACGGACCGGTGGGGTGTCGGACAACCACCTTCGCGGAGGTGGCGCTCGTGCTCACCACACGCAAGATGGGCGCGGTCCCGGACCGGGCGGCCGCCACACGCCCCGACGGCGTCGTCGGATCGGCGCCACCCGACGGAGCCGAGTCGAGCACCAGGCTGTTGACGTCCACGTCGACGTTCGGGGTGTAGCCGGGCTCGGTCTGCAGCTCGTGGGGGCCCGCACCGAGCGAAACCCCGTTCGCGGCCGGGCCGCATTGACGGACCGAAAGGGCGCCGAGCGACTGCGCGGTCGTGTACGAGCCCGACAGGCTCACCGGCACCGGACGGCCGTCGATGGTGAGCAGGTCGCTGCGGCACGTCGAGGGGATCTGGACAGGGGGTGCCGCCGCGTGGGGCATGCCGGGGATGGACACCTCCGCCACGCCGATGGGCAACTCGACGCGCGTGTCGGAGTAGTAGTCGACGTCGCTCACCGGCCGCACCGAGTCGAAGGTGACCCGCACGGCGTTCCCCTTGAGGGGAGCGAACGACAGATCGACGGTCTGGGTGGCCCATTGCGGGGCCAGGTCGGGGAGTGCCGGGATGTCGACGGTACGGCTCTCGCCTCCGGCCGTGACGGTGACCGTGCGCGCCACGGAATGGCGGCCGTCGGTGACGAGGGTGAGGGCCATGTGGTCGAACGACAACGGGCGGGTCAGGTCGTACTCGAGCCAGTTGCCGTCTTGGGGACCGAGCCCCGGGCTCCACGCGGTGGCGAGGTTGCCGTCGAGCGTCGCGGACGCGCGGGAGGCGAGCGAGCCCGGCAGCCGGCCCGAGGAGTACGCCACCACACCCGGGGTGGTGGTGCCCAGGAGACGGTCGACGACGTCGTCGGGCACGAGCGACGACAGCGCGGCCGTGCCACTGACGGAGAAGGCGCGTGGCGTCGGGACGGTGAAGAACCGGGCGATGTCGGTCTCGGGGTCGGTGCGCGGGGGGACGGGCGCGGTGCGGTCGCGCGTCATGACGAACGTGAGGCGATGCCCCGCCGACTTCGCCCCCGCCGCGGTCACGAGGTCCGCGGGCATGCGCAGCACCTCGTCGACCTGCTGGTGCGGGATCCGCACCTCGGCGAAGCCGACGCCGGACATGCCGTTGTAGGACGCTCGCCGGCCGATGTTGGTGGCGTCGACGGTGATCTGCAGCGTCGTGAACGAGCGCGCACCGAACGACACCGTTTGGCCCGATGAGGTGCGCGACAGGGACCCCAGGGCGACGGTGACCGGATCGCGCCCGTCGAAGCGCAGCGTGACCCGGGTGATCCAGCGGTTGCGCGGGCCGTACAGGGGCTGGACCAGGTTGACGTGGTCGGCGGTGATCTGATGCGTCAACGTGACGCGCAGGTACTGGCCCACCGGGTTGTCGAACGCGCCCGCAGCCCACGCGGTGCGGAGGTCGCCGTCCATGGCCCGGTCGGCCCGGTCCTCGGGCGCGTAGGTGAGGGGGTTGCCGTAGCCGCTCGCCCGGACGCTCGCCACGCCCAGCTGCTCGGCGACGGTACGAGCGTCGTCGCCCGCCTGGCCCGGGAAGATCGACGTGCGGACATCGCGCGTGTCGGCCACGAGCGGCTGCTCGCCGGCGGTCTCGGTGGAGCCGAAGTTCTCGCGCACCGTTCCCACCTGCTCGGCGCGCCGGCGGTTGGAGTCGGTGACGACCAAGTCGGCGCCCGCGGCCAGCTCGCGTTGCAGTCCCGAAGGGTCGCCCGCGTACGACGGCGCGTAGAGGACGGTCGCCTGACCGTCGAGGAGCCCGGATCCGGCGGCCGCCACGAGCCCGCTGCCGTCACCGTCCACCAACATCGGGGTCGACGCGCCCTCGGTGCGGAGGATCGGCCGGGCGCCGGCCACCGGGAAGACCGCGACCGGCGGCGGGTACGCAGCGTTGTGCGGCAGGCCGAGCTCGGTCTCGTCGATGAGGGGGTACTTCGTGGCGGGGCCGGCCGTGGCCGACGGGGGACCGAACCCCTTCGGCGCGCCGAGCCCCGCCGGCGGCGGGGTGAGCACCTGCCAGAACGCCCGGGGCCGCGGCGTGTTGTACCGCTCGTACTGGAGGTCGGACTGGACCACGACGTCGCCCGCGCTCATGAGACGGGCCATGGGCGCGAGCGCGGAGGGGTCGAGGGCACCCGACTGGACCTCCTCGTCGAGAGCGGTGAGGAGGTTGGCCGCTCCGGCCGAGCCGTAGGGCACCACCTCACGCTCGACCTCGGGACGCGTCATGAGGCCGGGCAGGACGGAGTCGAGGGTCGTTCCCCACCGGTACGCGGCGAAGTCGATGCCGGGCTCGGTCAGCACCCGCGTCGACGCCGCGCCCGGCTGTCGGTCGAGGTACCCCGCGGCCTGCGACCAATACGAGGGGACCTGCTCGGGGCGGCTCAGGTTGGACGCCACGAACTGCCCGGTCCACAGCGCGGGCACGTCGGCTGCCACCAGGCCCGCGGCCGCCACCGCGGTCACCGCACCGGCCGCCCGCCAGCGGCGCGCCAGGGCGGCCACCGCCGCGCCCAGGAGGACGGCGGTCCCGAGGATGACGAGCGGCGTGGCGCGGTTGGTGCTCCGCAGCCCCAGGCCGATGTTCGAGCCGACCGCGCCCGACCGGATGAGCCGGCCGACCGGCGTGGGGTTCGACAGGGGATGGGCGGCGACGGCCAGCACCATGCCGACGAGGACGAGCGCGACGAAGTAGGCGCGGTTGCGCCAGCGGACCACGAACGCCGCCAAGAATCCCGCTGCCGGGACGGCGAAGCTGACGACGATCAGCCACAGGCTCGTCATGTACGCGGCCGACATCGGCAGGTAGAGCCCGAGCTTGTCGACGCCGTAGAAGAACCAGTAGCCGAGCCCCCGCAGCGTCTCCGACGCGACGGTGGTGCGGGTGACGGTGGGGATCGACTCGGTGTAGCGCAGGATGTTGTTGAGGTAGGCGGCCTCGATCACGAGCCCGGACAGCCACCACAGCGACACCCCGGCACCGAGCACGCCGATCTTCACGACGGTGGTGACGGCACGCATCACGCCGACGCGCCGGGTGGCGAGCTCCCACAGGACCCACAGCAGCGGCCCGACGCCGACGAGCAGCAACGACGGCGCGTTCGTGCTCCCCACGAGGGCCACGACCAAGGCGAACAGCGCCGGATACCGCCAGCCCCCCTGGCGCAGGGCGCGGGCCACGAGCCCCACCATCCACGGCAGCCCGACCCACGGCAACAGGAGGACCGACTCGCGCGCCTCGTACTGCATGACGTAGGGCGACAGCATGTAGGCCAGGGCGCCGACGATCGCCCCCAGCCCCGTGGCCGACGACGTCGTCATCCCGATCGTGCGGAGCATGAACAGGACGCCCGCGCCGGCCAGGAACAACAGGCTGCCCGTCCACAGACGCTGGGCCAGCCACGTGGGCAGGCCGACCACATGCCAAAAGGCGAACCAGGGGCCCATCGGCAGGAGATAGCCGATGTTCTCGTGGGTGACCGTCCCCATGAACACGTCCGGGTTCCACATCGACGCGGCCTGGGAGAGAAGGCGAGTCGGGTCGAGGTAGAGATACGCCTTCGTGTCCGCGCCCACCACGCCTGGAGCCGTGCGCACGAGCGGGACGTAGGCAACGGCCGCCAGAAGACCGTGTGCCAGCCAGGCGGCGGCCGTGCGCCGCCGGCTCGACCGGACGTGCGCACCGACGGTGGGACGGGTCGGCCTGAAGAGCATGACGAGGTTCGACGGCGCGCCCGCGTCGCGGTCCCGGGTGCGCGGCGGGCGGAAGCCTACGAGGCGCTGGCGCGCACGCGCCTTCGCTCCGGCCGAGGTGCTCGCGCTCAGATCGCGTCGCGGCTCTCGAGCGCCACGTGGACCGCCGCCAGCAGGTGCTCGGGCCGGAACGGCTTGCGCAGATAGGCCGCGACCTTCGGGCCCAGGCTCTGGCGCACGTCGTCGTCGACGAAGTAGGCCGAGATCAGCACCGTCGGAGGCGGGTGCTCGAGGGCCTGCAGCAGGGACAGGCCGTCGAGCCGGGGCATCCGCACGTCGACGACCAGGACCGCGACGTCCATGTCCTCCAGGCACGAGAGCGCCACCGCGCCGTTCTCCGCCTCGGCGACGGTGTGGTCGGCCCGTCGCAGGATCTCGGCGACCGACGTCCGCACGTCCTCGTCGTCGTCGACGACGAGGACATCCACTGCGGACTCCCCGTACACGACCGAGATCGTAGGGCTTGGGCGCTCCCCGAACGTGGTTCTGCCGGGGTGGCCACGGCCGAGCCCGCCCCGTTCCCCGGCCGGGTCGGGGGCCGACGTGGCGGGCGGGAGTAGAACGGGGCCGACGTGGCGGGAGCTCGAGCGGGAAGGCGGCGGTGGAGATGACCGGCGGGCTCCTCACGGACCTGTACGAGCTCACCATGGCGGCCAGCTATCTGCGCCGGAAGATGTGCGCCGCCGCCACCTTCAGCCTGTACGTGCGCGAGCTGCCCACCGAGCGCGGGTTCCTGGTCGCCGCCGGGATCGAGGACGCTCTCGACCGTCTCGGGGCGCTGCGCTTCGACGCCGGCGAGCTCGCCTACCTGGCCGGGCTCGGCTTCGACGAGGCGGCACTGGCGGCCTTCGCGGAGTTCCGGTTCAGCGGGGACGTGTGGGCCGTACCCGAGGGGCGCGTCGTGTACGCACGGGAGCCGCTGCTCGAGGTGACCGCGCCCCTCCCCGAGGCCCAACTCGTCGAGACCCTCGTGCTCAACCAGGTGACCTTCCAGACGGCCCTGGCATCGAAGGCGGCGCGCTGCCGCGTGGCCGGCGCCGGGCGGGTCGAGCTCGTCGAGTTCGGGTTCCGGCGCACCCACGGGACCGAGGCCGCCATTGCCGCCGCCAAGGTGACGGGACTGGTGGGGTTCGCGGGAACGAGCAACGTCGAAGCCGCCCGGCGCCACGGGCTCCAGCCCGTGGGCACGATGGCGCATTCCTACGTCGAGGCGTTTCCCCGCGAGATCGACGCGTTCCGCGCCTACGCCCGCGACCTGCCGGGACCCGTCACCTTCCTCGTCGACACCTACGACACCATGACCGGCGTGGCCCGGGCGATCGAGGTCATCAACGAGATCGACGACGAGCCCGGCCCGCCGCGGCCCGCGGCGGTGCGCATCGACAGCGGCGACCTCGTCGCGCTGGCGCGCCAGGCGCGCCGCGCGCTCGACGCCGCGGGGCTCTCGCGCGTGCGCATCTTGGTGTCCGGCGGGCTCGACGAACACGACGTGGCGCGCCTCGTGCGCGAAGGTGCCCCGGTCGACTCCGTCGGGATCGGGACCCGCATCGGCGTGTCGGCCGACGCGCCGTTCCTCGACACCGCCTACAAGCTGGTGGAGTACGCGGGGCGACCGGCAGTGAAGCTCTCACCGGGCAAGGCCAGCCTCCCCGGGGCCAAGCAGGTGTTCCGCACCGCCGGCGGACGAGACGTCCTCGCCCTGCGGAGCGAACCGGCGCCCCCGGGGTCGGGCGCGCTGCTCGAGCCCGTCATGCGCGGCGGGCGTCGCGTGGGCGCCCGCGAGAGCATTTTGGCGGGGCGCGCCCGGTTCGAGGCCGACCTCGCCCACGTCCCCGCGGCCGCGCTCGCCCTGGACGGCCCCGTGCCGCCCGACCCGACGCTGAGCGACGCCTTGGCGGCGCTCGACGCCCGGGCGCGTGCATCGGCCGGGGCGTCATGACCCCAGTTCTCAGCGGCACCGTTCTCAGCGGCGCAGTTCTCAGCGGCGCAGTTCTCAGCGGCACCGTGAGCCCTGCCGCGTATTGGTCGTCGGTGGGAGTGGCGGCTGCGGCGTGCGCCGCGCTGTGCCTGCGCGCCCGCCGCCACCCGGGGCCGTGGCAGGTGTGGTCAGCCCGCCTGATCGGGGCCGCGCTCGCCGCCGACGCCGTCAGCTACGTCGTCGCCCTCGTCGTGAAGGGCACCTTCTCGTTTTCGACGTCGCTCCCGCTCGCGTTGTGCAACATGGCGGTGCTGGTGGCGGCGGCGGCGTGTTGGACGCGTGTGCGCGTCCTCGTCGAGCTGACCTACTTCTGGGGGCTCGCCGGCTCGCTGCAGGCGGTCATCACCCCCGACCTCGACACGGGCTTCCCGCACCTGGTGTTCTTCCAGTACGTCGTGGGGCACCTCGGCATCGTGACGGCGGCCCTGTTCCTCGTCGTCGGGATGCGCCTCGAGCCGCGGCAGGGCGCGGTGCGGCGCGCCCTCCTCCTCACCGCGGGGTACACCTCGTTCGTGGGCGTGGTGGACGCGCTGACGAACGCGAACTACATGTTCCTGCGGACACCTCCTGCCAACTGGACGCTCCTGCGAGCGCTCGGGCCGTGGCCCTGGTACGTGGTCAGCGCGGCGGGCGTGGCGGTGGTGCTCTTCACCCTGCTCGACGCCCCGTTCCGGCGGGGCCGGCGCGCCGCTGCCGAGGAGCGAGGACGGTCGGCCGGTCGGAGAGAACGACCAGCGCCGAGCGCGCCGCGGCTCCCCGGCGCCCTCCCGGACCCGCGTGCCGTCTGATGCGGACGGAAGGGGGGCGGCCGACGCCCCCGTACCGATGACCGATCCCCGCCCCCACGCTGCCCACTCCGTGGCCGAGACCGCCCCTCCCGGCGACGGAAGGAAGGTGCGGCGCGCGCTCGTCCTTCGCTCCTGGCGCGACCCGGCCGTGATCGGCCTCGCCCTCATGGCCTTCGCCTCCGGCTTCGGCCAATTCGGCGCGGTCGCCGCGCTCGGCGACGTGGCCAAGCACTTCGGCCACGTGGTGAACGGGAACTCGCTCGCGGACCAGGCCGGTCTGTCGGCGACCGAGCTCGGGGTGGGCCTCGCCATCCTGCGGCTGGCGTCGCTCGGAGGCCTGCCGCTGGCGGGTGTCGCCGACCGGTTCGGGCGCCGGTTCATGTTGCTGGTGACGTGCTCGGTCGGCCTCGGCTTCACCGTGCTCGCCGCCCTCAGTCCCGGGTACTGGTGGTTCATCGCCATCTTCGCCCTGGGTCGGGCGCCGCTCAGCGCCACCAACGGCATCGCGCAGGTGAGCGCCGCCGAGGAGACCGGCAAAGCCGACCGGGCCAAGGCCGTCGCCATGATCGCCGCCGGCTACGGCGTGGGCAGTGGGCTCATCGCCGTCCTCGAAGGCGTGGGCAAGAACACGCTCGGCTTCCGGGGCCTGTTCGCCCTGGCCGTCGTGCCGCTCGTCGGCGTGTTCTTCGTTCGCCGGTGGCTCGTCGAGTCGGACCGTTTCGCCGTGGCGGCGGCCGCCGTCGAGCACCCGACACCCGTCCTCGGCGCGGTGGGGCCGGCCTTCCGCCGACGCCTGCTCACGGTGACGGCGATCGCGTTCGCGGTGGCGGTGGTGAGCGGGCCGGCGAACAGCTTCGTGTTCGTGTACGCCCACAACATCCTGAAGCTGTCGGGCACCACGACGTCGGTGATGGTGGTCATCGCGGCGATCTTCGGCCTGGGCGGCCTCGTGCTCGGTCGCTGGCTGGCGGACCACGTCGGGCGACGCCTCACCGTGGGCGTCGCCATGGTGGCCATGATCGTCACGGCCACCTTCGCCTACAGCGGATCACGCTTCGCCCTCCTCCTCGGCTACGAGCTCGGCGTGCTGGCCGCGTCGACGTTCGCCCCCGCGGCCGGCGCGCTCGCCAACGAGCTCTTCCCGACGTCAGTGCGCTCGTCGGTGGCGGGGTGGAACATCGCGGCCAGCGTGGCGGGTGCGGTGATCGGTCTCGTGGCGTTCGGCGCTGTCGCCCAGGTGGGCAACCGGTATTCGTTGGGCGCCGTCTTTACGTTCCTGCCGATGACGCTCGCCGCCGCGTTGCTGCTCCTGCTCCCCGAGACCCGGGGCCGTGAGCCCGAGGATCTCTGGCCCGAACCCGAGTGAAGGTACCGTCGGCGCCCATGGACCTCGTCGACGCCTTGCGCACCACCGGAGCGGTACGCGTGTTCGAACCCGACGCGGTGCCCGACGGCGTCGTCTACCGGGTGCTCGACGTGGCGCGCTTTGCGCCCAACGGCGGCAACCGCCAGGGGTGGCACGTGGTGGTGGTGCGCGACGGGGAGAAACGGCGGGCGCTGCGCGACCTGTACCTGCCCGGCTGGTACGAGTACCTGGCCATGACGGCCGCCGGCCTCGTGCCGTGGGCCCCGGTCACCGACGCCGAAGCGGAGATCGCCGCCCTGGGCGACGCGCCGCGGGTGGCGGCCGACGCGGCCCGAGGGCCAGGGGGCTTCGCCGAGCACCTCGACGAGGTGCCCGTCCTCCTGCTCGTGCTGGCCGACCTGCGCCGGCTGGCATGCGTCGACCGCGGGTTCGACCGCTACACGTTTGCCGGCGGGGCGTCGGTGTATCCGTTCGTGTGGAGCATCCTGCTGGCGGCGAGGACCTTCGGGCTGGCGGGCGTCGTCACCACCATGGCCATCCGGCGCGAGGCGGAGCTGCGCGAGGTGTTCGCCATCCCCGACCACATGGCGGTGGCGGCGGTGGTGGCTCTCGGCCGCTGCGACAACCCGCCCACGCGGCTCACGCGCCGGCCCGTGGAGGAATTCACGAGCGTCGACACCGTCGACGGGCCCGCGTTCGATCCGGGGACCGGAGGCCCCGGAGCGGGCGTGTGACGCGCCGGCGTACCGAGCTGTTCGAGTTCACCGCCGAGGACCCGAAGGACGTCGTCGCGCACATGGACCGTCTGGCGGAAGTCCACGACGGATGGATCAACCTGCATCCAGAGGTGCGCCCCGAAGACGAGCCGCCGCAGCCGTCGGGATTCTCGCTCCTCGTCGCGGGCGTCTCGCACGACGTGCCCGTGGCGACCTGGGTTCCCGGGAAGCAGGGGCGCGACGGGCTGCGACTCGATTCGATCGGCGTGCAGCACGCAGCCGGCGCGCGGGTGCTCACGCGCCTTTCGTCGGCGGGCGTGGGGTTGCCCGAAGGTTGGCGGATCGTGCAGGACCATCCCCGCCGCGGCCTGATCGTCGCGCCCGCCCCCGAGACGTCGCACCGCGCCATGCTCGACTGGTTGCTCGAGGCGGCCAGTGTGCTCAGCTCGGTGCGACTCACCGGGGAGTGGCACGCCGAGGTGTACCTCCCGGCGGCGATGTGAGCCGGGGCGCCGGTGATCAGCGGTCCCGATCGTCAGGGATCTGCCGCCATGGCGACGACCGGTGCCGCCAGCGGGAGCCCGCCGGCCGACCCGTCGAAGGGCGCCCGCCCGAACGCGAAGATGCCGCCGTCCGCCCCGACGAGCCAGTACCCGCCCCCGACGCGGGGGTCGGGCGCCGACATGCCGACCACGGAGCCGGCCAGGGGGACACCGCCCATCGAGCCGTAGAACGGACCGCCGAAGGCGAACACCCCGCCGTCGGACGCCACGAGCCAGTAGCCCCCGGCGCCGGGGGTGGTGTCGATCTCCACCACCGGACGCGCCAGGGGGACACCGCCCATCGAACCGTGGAAGGGCGCGTCGCCGAAGGCGAACACCCCGCCGTCGGATGCCGCCAGCCAGTAGCCCAGGCCGTCGGCGGAGGGCGCGATGCCGACGACGGGCGCATTGAGCCGGACACCGCCCATCGAACCGTGGAATGGCGCGTCGCCGAAGGCGAACACCCCGCCGTCGGACGCCACGAGGAAGTAGCCGCGGCCGTCGGCGGTGGGCGCCATGCCCACCACCGGCTTGTCCAGCTTGGTGCCCCCCATCGATCCGTAGAACGGCGCGTCGCCGAACGCGAACACCCCGCCGTCGGACGCCGCCAGCCAGTAGCCGCGGCCGTCGGCGGTGGGCGCCATGCCCACCACCGGCGCGGTGAGATGCGTCCCGCCCATGGAGCCGAGGAACGGCGCACGCCCGTAGGCGAAGACGCCGCCGTCCGCGCCCGCCAGCCAGTACCCCGGGGTGGGCGCGGCCGGCACGCATCCCGGGCACGACAGCGGTGGCGCGTTGGCGGCGCCGGTGTGCGCGGCGTCGTGATGGAACATCGGCCACGTGCCCGCGCCCGTACCGCCGGCCGGCGCGTTCTGCACCTGGTACACCGCCACGAAGCCGCGGTCACCGCTCGGGTCGCTCGGGGCGTAGGTGCCCGCCACGACAACGTCGAGTCCACTCACCGGGTCCGGTGTGACGAGGGGTGTCCCCTGGATGTTCAGGTTCGCCACGGTGCCGTCGAAGTTGACGAACTCGCCGTCCACGTTGTCGCCCGTGGTGGTGGGCTGAGGCAGGAGCAGGTTCCCCGTCTTGCCGTCGATGATGTTCCACCCGTAGGTCGACCCGAACACGATGTCGTTCTGGCCCGGGGAGAGCGTGGCGATCGCCACCCCGCCGTAGATGTCGGCCGGGTTGCCCGCCACGCCGGACACGAAGGTCTGTGCGACGGGCGGCCACAGCTCGTTGCCGTGCGGGTCGAGGCCGTACACCTGGCCACCGCCGTCGGACTGTCCGGACGCCATCCACGTGGGCTCGGCCACGTCGAGCTGGCCGCTGCCGGTCAGGTCGCCGAGCGCGGGCGACGCCGGCGTGTAGCCCGAGAGCCCCGTCTGCCAGTCCACCGTCCCGTCGGCGTTGAGGGCGGTCACCGTGCTGGCGTCGTGCGTCGGCTCGCGGTCCGCCCAGTAGCGGCCGTGACCGAAGACGACCTTGTCCCCGTTGCCGGTCAGGTTCCCGACCGCCGGCGACGACGTGACGACCTCGTCACTGCGGTGGACCCACAGGACGTGCCCCGTCCCGTCCTCGGCTCGGACGACGCCCCCGTTCCAGTCGTAGAGCGCACCCGGCCCCGCGCTCGAGTCGCTGCCCGCCACGATGACCGGGACCGTGCCGCCGTTCAGGTCGGCGATGGCCGCCGTCGAGAACGTGCTGTCCGCGGTCTTGCGCGGCCACCCGACGTCGGTGGCACCCGAGCGCGCGTCCACCCCGTACTGCGACAGGCTCACCCCCGCGGCGACGACGGAAGGACGGCCCGAGCCCGTCGTGTCCGCCACCGCGGGCGACGCATAGACCGCGGGGTCCTGGCCGAAGCCGTCGAAGGCGTCGGGGAGGTCACGGCGCCAGCGCACCGCGCCGTTCGGCGCGAAGTCGGCCACGCCGCCCTGGTCGATGTTGAACGACGGCGGTGGGCCGGTGGTCACGTCGCCGGCGTCCACCACCACGTCGTCGAGGCCGTCGTTGGACGGATCGGGAATCACCGTGGGGGAGGAGTCCACCGCGAACCCGGCCTGCACCGGCCACCCCGGCACGGCCGAACCGTCGGCGAGGTGCACCGCGAAGACCTGTCCGGAGTCACGGCTTCCCACCACGACGCTCGGGCCCGAACCGTCGAGGTTGGCGAGGTTGGGCGACGACTGGAAGACGTTGCCGGACAGGAAGGCCACCCACTTGCACGACACCATCAAGTTGTCGCCGACCGTCGCCGGCGCGGACGGGCATCCGGAGGGCTGGGCGCCGGCCTCGTCGGCGATTCTCGTCGTGCCCACGAGCGCGAGCGCGCCCGCGAGCACCACTCCGGCGCCGACCGCCGTGGCGTGTCCGATGCGGCGGCGGGCCCGGCGGGCCCGGCGAACGGGGCGCTGGCGCGCAGACCGCTCACGCGGCGGACGGAGCAACCACGTCCGCGTGAGGAGGGCCGAGGGCCCACGGCGACGTGTGGCCACATGCTTGCCGTGGGTCATGGTCCGCCGACTCTAGGCACGGCCCCGCGGCTACTTGACGCCACCGGCGCTAGCCTGCGCCGATGCCGAAGTTGCGGGTGGGGATCCTGGGGGCTGCCCGGATCGCGCCCGCGGCGATGATCCGGCCGGCCCGCAATTCCGAGGAGGTCGAGGTGGTCGCGGTCGCGGCCCGCGACCCCGAGAAGGCCGCTCGATTCGCCGCCAAGCACGGCATCGCCCGGGTGCTCCCCACCTACCAGCAGCTCGTCGAGGACCCCGACGTCGACGCGGTGTACAACCCGCTCCCGAACGGCCTGCACGGCCGGTGGACGCTCGCCGCGCTGGCGGCCGGCAAGCCCGTGCTGTGCGAGAAGCCCTTCACCGCCAACGCCGCCGAAGCCGCCACGGTGGCCGACGCCTCGGGGCGCGCCGGTGTGGTGGTGATGGAGGCGTTCCACTACCGCTATCACCCGCTGTTCGCACGCGTGCTCGAGCTGTTGCACAACGGGGCGGTGGGCGAGGTCCGCACCATCGAGACATGGCTGTGCTTCCCGCTGCCCTCACGACGCGACATCCGCTGGCAGCTGGACCTGGCCGGCGGCGCCACCATGGACGCCGGCTGCTACACGATCCACATGCTGCGCCACCTCGCCG
>DATGKD010000239.1:0-10174 GCA_035294855.1 Acidimicrobiales bacterium | reverse complement strand
CAGGAGCGTCAGGCGGGCGAGCGTGCGGTCGCGGAACGGCCCGATCACGTCCTGTTCGCCCCAGTTCGACTGGACTTCCCAGTGGGGGGCCACCGGCCCCAGGTACACCACCCGGACGTGCCCGCGCGGCGGCTGGTCCTCCTGTTCCTCCAACTCGTCCGGCACGCTGCCCTCCTCGGGGTGGACCCATCGGATCGCGTCGATCCGTTCCCGGATCGACGGATCGCGGCCCGCCGACCGTAGTCGGGGACGCAACGTCATGTAACACCCCCAGCGGCGTCACCGGCGGGGCGTCACGAGCCGGGTCGCAGCCCGTCGGAAAGTCACAGCAAGGTCACAGGTTCACGAGGTAGATCACGAGCCCAAGGGCACGGATCGACGTGACGAGCCCAGTCGTCGCCGAAAACCTCACTGGTAGGGTGACCGCAGTAACGGAGGCACCATGGAATGCGAGTGGATGGCCCGTGGAAGGTGCAGGACCATGGATCCTGCGATCTTCTTCCCGAGCGACGGGATCGGGGTGCAGGCCGCACAGCGCATCTGCTCCGACTGTCCGGTGAAGACACCTTGCCTGGAGTACGCCCTCGTCAACCGGGTGGACCACGGCGTCTGGGGCGGGACCTCCGAGCGGGAGCGCCGGCGCATCCTCAGGTCGCGGCGGCTGACCAGCCTGTCCCGACTGGCGAACTGACCGACTGAACTGATCAGCCGGGACTGATCGGCCGGACTGCGCCGCCCACAAGCCAGACTGACCTCCATCGGCCAGACTGAGCTCCATCGGGCAGACTGAGTTGGCAGCCTGATTCCAAGGTGGCGACGCGGCCGACGCCGCGGTCCCACTTCCGCTCACGTGCTCGAGTGCGTCGTCAACATCAGCGAGGGGCGCGACAGCGCCGTCGTCGCCGCCATCGCCGCCACGGCCGGGACGGCGCTCCTCGACGTCCACAGCGACCGCGACCACCACCGTTCGGTCCTGACCCTGGCCGGTCCTGACGTCGAACGCGCGGCACGGGCCGTGGCGCGCCGGACGCTCGAGTCCGTCGACCTGGAAGGTCACGACGGGGTGCATCCTCGTCTGGGGGTGCTCGACGTGGTGCCGTTCGTGCCCCTCGGGCCCGATGGCGGGGCACGCCCGGGGCTCGACCTCGGGCCCGCCGTCGCCGCCCGTGACCGCTTCGCCGAGTGGGCCGGCGCCGAGCTCGGGGTGCCGTGCTTCTTGTACGGGCCCGAGCGGTCGCTGCCCGACGTGCGCCGACGGGCCTTCGTCGACCTGCGGCCCGATGCCGGCCCCGACCGACCGCATCCCCGCGCCGGGGCGTGCGCCGTGGGTGCCCGACCGGTGATGGTCGCCTACAACCTGTGGCTCACCACCGCGGACCAGACGGTCGCCACGTCGATCGCCGCGGCGATCCGTGGTGAAGAGGTGCGGGCGTTGTCCTTCGTGTGCGGAGGCACCGCCCAGGTGTCGTGCAACCTCGTCGACCCGTTCCGATTCGGGCCCGCCGAGGCGTACGACGCCGTGGCGCACTTGGCAGCGGCCCGCGGCGTCGCGGTGGCGAGGGCCGAGCTCGTCGGGCTGGCGCCGATGCACGTGGTCGAGGCGGTACCGGCAGCGCGCCGGTCGGAGCTCGACCTCGACCCGGACCGCACCGTGGAGTCCCGGGTGGCCGTGGCGGGCTCCCGCCACGGCCCCTGAGGACGGTGCGACGGCCGGGTCAGGAAGCGGAAGCGGTCGCCGCGGCGGTGCGGCGGGCCATGGCGCGCGCCCGGCGCAGACGCCGGCGCTCGCGCTCAGAGAGCCCGCCCCAGATCCCGAACTTCTCCCCGTTGGCCAGGGCGAACTCAAGGCAGTCCTCGCGCACCACGCAACCCCGGCACACCTCTTTCGCTTCCCTCGTGGACGCGCCACGCTCCGGGAAGAAGAGGTCGGGGTCGACCCCCATGCAGTTGGCCTTGGTCTGCCAGTCGCGCTCTTGGCGGCCGTAGAGCAATGAAACGGCGTCCACCGGTACGCCTCCCCTCGCCACACCCACGAGTGGCATCGGTGTAGTTACAGCTTTGTCATCATGGACGATGGCCCCCGGGCGTGCAAGTGGGAATCTCGGCAGGATCGTCACGCAAGGTGACCAACGGGCGCGAAATACGCGAATTCGTGGCACAGAGCGTGGCCGCAGCTGGTGAGCCGGGCTCCGTCCTCGCCGGCCCGGCGCGCCTGTACGCCGACGGGTCAGGCGCCGCGGCGGGAAGAGCGAGAAGTCCGGCGGTGCTCGAGGAAGTCCACGAGGACGTAGTCCCCGAGGGTCTCGGGCGTGGTGAAGAAGGCGCGGCCCCGGTTGAGCTTGGTCATCTGCTCGACGAAGCCCTGGAGCGAGCGGTTGGCGTCGAGCATGAAGGTGTTGATCGTGATGTTGGCCCTCGTGCAGCGGACCACCTCGGCCAGGGTGACCCGCAGGGTCTCGGCGGTGGGCGGATAGCTGAACGACACCTCGTAGCTGTCGCCGCCCCGCTCGGGGACGAGATGCGCCGTGGGCTCGCCGTCGGTGATCATGATGATCTGCCTCGTGCCGGGCCGGTGCGCCAGCATGCGGCGGGCGAGCATGAGCCCGTGCTGCATGTTGGTGCCGTAGACGAAGTCCCATGAGACCTCGGGCAGCTCTTCGGCTTTGATCTCGCGTGCCACCTCCGAGAACCCGACCAGGCCGAGGAAGTCACGGGGGAACCGGGTGGAGATGAGCGTGTGCAGCGCCATGGCCACCTTCTTGGCGGCGAGGAAGTTGTCGCGCATCGGCATCGACAGCGACAGGTCGACCATGAGCACGGTCGAGGAGCGCGTGAGGTGCTCGGTGCGGGCGATCTCGAAGTCCTCCGGCACGAGGCGCACCGGCGTGCCGGCGCCCTGGCGCGTGACCGCGTTGTGCACGGTGCGGTGGATGTCCAAGGTGAACGGGTCGCCGAACTCGTAGGGCTTGGTCTGCCCCTCGGGCTCGTGCCCGGTGCCGATGAACGTGTTGCGGTGGCCACCGAGGCGGTCCTTGGCCAGCTTCGAGAAGAGGTCGGACAGCGCGCGCTGGCCGATGCGCCGGATGCCGAGCGCGGTCAGCTCGTAGCGGCCCTCGCGCTGTTCGATCAGGCCGGCGGCTTCGAGCTCCTTGGCGAGGCGCGCCAGGCGGTCGAGCGAGCGGGCGCCGTCGTCGCCCAGGTACTTGGCCACCTGGTCGAGGTCGACCTCGGCGAGCGCGCCGGGCGAGGACGCCGAGCGCAGGAACTGCTCGAGCTGGTCCATTTCGCCGAGTCGCCGCGCCGCGGCCGCCGCGTCGGCGAGCCCCATGGGGTCGGTTCCGCTGAAGCGGTAGCGCTTGCCCCAGCCGGCGCCGGGCACGGCGCGCCGCAGGTTGTCGGCGAGTCGCTCGACCTGCCAGCGCAGGTCGAGGTCCTCGAACAGCGATTCCGCCAGCGCCTGGAGCTGGGCGCGCTGCTCGGGGGTCATCGAGTCGAGCACCGCCTGGACCGCGGCCATCTGCGCGGCGAACTGCTCGAGGAGCTCGTCGAGGCTCTGCGGGTTGCCGGGGAAGAAGTCGCCGAAGCGCTGCATGAAATCCTCGAACGAGGGGTCGAGCTCCTCGCCGCGCTCGCGCTGCTCGATCATGCGGTTGAGCGCGTCGAACATCTGGCGAGCGCGTTCCAACTGCTCGGGGTCGGGGTTGGTGAGCGAGTCGGACATCTGGTCGAACCAGCTCTTGGCGATCTCCTCGCGCAGGCGCTCCATGAGCTGCTCGAAGTGCTCGCGGGCCTCGGACGAGACGAAGTCGTAGTTCTGCAGGCCCCGCACGCGCCCCGCCAGGTCCTGGGGCAGCAACTCCAACTGGAGCGACCGTTCGTTCACCACCTCGTCGGTGACCTCACGGCGGCGCTCGTCGCCCGACTCGGCGGCCTGGCTCTGCAGCGACTCGAGCCCGGAGCGCTCTTCGGCGACGACGTCCTCCAGCTCCTGGGCGATCTCGTGGAAGGCGCCCCCGAGGTCGCCCCGCTCGAGCTCGTTCTGGCGCTCTTGGCGGAGACGCTCCATCAATTCCCGCAGTCCCTGGACGCGCTCGCCGTCGGGCGTCCGGAAACCCGAGGTCAGCAGCCGGCGCAGGGCGGCGTCGGGGTCGCCGTGGTACAGGAGGTCGTCGGCCATCTGGCTGAACAGCTCGTCGACCTCGTCCTCGAAGCCGCGCTGGGTTCCGTCCCAGCGCCGGTACTCCCACCTTCGCGGCGGGGGGCTCACCGGGAGCCCACCGGACTCATCGCCACGCCCCGCTCATCCACTCACCGGCGTCCTTGTCACCCACGTCCACGACCACAACGCGTCCATCCCCTCATCCCCGTCCCCGGTAGGTGGCCTTGCCCCCGGCCGCCTCCTTGTTGAGGCGCTTGGTGAGGTGGAGGCCCTCGAGGACGAACTCGGTGGCGCTCGCCACCGCACCCGGCGTCTCGCTCCCCGCCACGGCGAGGACCGGCTTCTCGAGCGCGGGGACATCGGCGAGCACGTCGCCGTACGCGGCCGCGGGCAGATCGTCCCCGGCGTGCACGACGCGCGCCTCGTCGAACGCGCCCACCACCGCGGCGAGCTGGTCGGTCGGCGCCCGACGGCGGAACACCGCCAGCACCGCGGCCGACACCAGGCCCTGGAGGATCCGCTCCTCGCGGCCTTCCTCGAGCGCCTCGATCTCGATCTTGCCCTGGGTGGAGGTCACGATGGCGGCGAGGTCGCTGATGCGCGGCACGGCTTCGTTCTCGCCCAGGCGCAGCGCGCGACGCAGCGCGTTGGCGGCGAGTGTCTCGTAGTTGGAGATGCTGAGGCGCACCGACACGCCCGAGCGTTGGTTGACGTGCGGGCTCTGACGCGCGAGCTGCGACACCTCGGCGACGATCTCGGCCATGACGTCGGGGACCTCGACGCGCGGCCCGTTGTCGGTGGTCACCGGCTGACGCGCCTCCTGGCGCACGATTTCGAGTTCGGTCTCGGTGTCGAACGGGTAGTGCGTGCGGATCTGCGCACCGAAGCGGTCCTTCAACGGCGTGATGATGCGGCCGCGGTTGGTGTAGTCCTCGGGGTTGGCCGTGGCCACGAGCACCAGGTCGAGCGGCAGGCGCACGGTGAAGCCGCGGATCTGGACGTCGCGCTCCTCGAGCACGTTCAGCAGGCCCACCTGGATGCGCTCGGCCAGGTCGGGCAGTTCGTTCACGGCGAAGATGCCACGGTTGGCCCGCGGCACGAGGCCGTAGTGGAGCGTGAGCTCGTCGGAGAGGTAGCGACCCTCGGCCACCCGGATGGGGTCGACCTCGCCGATGAGGTCGGCGATCGAGGTGTCCGGGGTGGCGAGCTTCTCGGCGAAACGATGCTCGCGGTGCACCCACGCGATCGGGGTGGCGTCGCCCTTGTCGGCCACGAGGTCGCGCCCCAGTCGTGAGACCGGCTGGTAGGGGTCGTCGCGGATGTCGGACCCGGCCACGACCGGCAGCCATTCGTCGAGCAGCGACGTCAGCGAACGGACGATGCGCGTCTTCGCCTGGCCGCGCTCTCCCAACATGATGACGTCGTGGCCGGCGAGCAACGCGTTCTCGAGCTGGGGCAGGACGGTGTCGTCGAACCCGAGGACGCCCTCCACGATGGGGAGGCCCGCCGCGATCCGGGCCGCGGCGTTCCGGCGCAGCTCCTCGTGGACCGGCACCGAACGCCACCCCGAGGCGCGCAGCTCGCCGAGGGTGCTCGGCAGGTCGGCGGGGGGCTCGGGAGGAAAGAACGTGCTCATGGGGCGAGCCTACGCGGGGTCGCCCCGGGCCTCGCACGCGGCCCCGCGGGCCCATGACCTGGGGGATGCAGCCTGCGAGATGTTGCGCGGCGACGGGTCGAGGGGGAAGATGATGGACCGTCAGCTCCCGCACGCCGCCATCCGGGCCCCGGAGGCCGCGACCCGCGGGAGCCGGTGCGACGCCGGTGGGTGGCGGCCGCGCGCGCCGACGGCACACGGGGTGAGAGGAGGACGACGGCGGCGTGAGCACCACAGTCGAGGGCCCGAGGCCCGTCCCGGTCGAGATCGGCGGGGTTCGGGGCGGGCCCGACGTCCGTACGTTGCGCCGCGACGTCTGGTGGCGCAACCCGGCCGCCACGGTCGTGTTCCTGACGGTCATCGTGGTCTACGCCACGTGGGCGGTCTTCCAGAACGCCTATTACTACGTCGGCGCGGCGATGCACCGCGACCTGATCTCGCCGCTGTTCTCGCCGTGCGTCGTGGCCAGCTGCGTCCCCGGGGCGCGCGGGAGCCTGTACCTCACGTGGTGGCAGCTCTCCCCCGGCCTGCTCGCCCTCGTGATCCCGGGCGGCTTCCGGGTGACCTGCTACTACTACCGCAAGGCTTACTACCGCGGGTTCTGGCAGTCGCCGCCGGCGTGCGGCGTCGCCGACGCCCACCCGCGTTACACCGGCGAGACGCGCTTTCCGCTCGTCCTGCAGAACCTGCACCGGTACTTCTTCGTCCTGGCGCTCGTCTTCAACGTCATCTTGACCATCGACGCCGTGATGGCGTTCCGGCTTCCGGGTGAAGGCGGCATCGGGGTGAGCATCGGGACGCTCGTGCTGGTCGTCAACGCGGTGTTCCTGTGGCTGTACTCGGCGTCGTGCCACGCGTGTCGCCATCTGTGCGGCGGCAACATCGACCGCTTCTCGGAGCACCCCATCCGGTACCGGGTGTGGAAGGCGGTGTCGGTGCTCAACGCGCGCCACATGCAGATCGCCTGGGCCAGCTTGGCCATCGTGGCCTTCGCCGACCTGTACGTGCGGCTCGTGTCCGCGGGCGTGTTCTCCGACCCCAAGATCTTCTGAGCCCGCCCATGTCCTCCACCCCACCGTCCGATCCGGCTGTCTCCCCCGCTCCTTCGTCGAGCACCGCCGGGACCGATCTCGAGACCCACGACTTCGACGTCGTCGTCATCGGGGCCGGGGGCGCCGGCCTGCGCGCCGCCATCGAGGCGAAGGAGCAGGGCCTGCGCACCGCGCTCGTGTGCAAGTCGCTCCTCGGCAAGGCCCACACCGTCATGGCCGAGGGCGGCGCCGCGGCCGCCATGGGCAACGTCTGGCCCCAGGACAACTGGCAGGTGCACTTCCGCGACACGATGCGCGGCGGCAAGATGCTCAACAACTGGCGCATGGCCCAGTTGCACGCCCAGGAAGCCCCCGACCGCATCTACGAGCTCGAGCGATGGGGTGCGCTGTTCGACCGGACCGCGGACGGCCGCATCCTGCAGCGTGACTTCGGCGGCCACCGCTATGCCCGCCTGGCGCACGTCGGCGACCGCACCGGCCTCGAGCTCATCCGCACCTTGCAGCAGCGCGCCGTGGCGCTCGGCATCGACGTCTTCATGGAGTGCAAGATCCTGCGGCTCGTGCGCGACGACGAGGGGCGGCTGAGCGCGGCCGTCGGTTACTGGCGCGCCAGCGGCGCCATGGTGATGTTCCGGGCCAAGGCGTTCGTGCTCGCCACCGGCAGCGTCGGCAAGGCCTGGCTGTACACGTCGAACTCGTGGGAGTCCACGGGCGACGGCCACGCCATGGCCGCGTGGGCGGGCGCGGACATGATCGACATGGAGTTCGTGCAGTTCCACCCGACCGGCATGGTGTGGCCGCTGTCGGTGCGCGGCATCCTCGTCACCGAGTCCGTGCGCGGCGACGGGGGGGTGCTGCGCAACTCCGACGGCAAGCGGTTCATGTTCGACTACATCCCGGAGATGTTCAAGGCCGAGACGGCGGACAACGTCGAGGAAGCCGACCGTTGGTACGAGGATCACATCAACAACCGCCGTCCCCCCGAGCTCCTGCCGCGCGACGAAGTCGCCCGTTCGATCAACTCCGAGGTCAAGGGGGGCCGGGGCAGTCCCCACGGCGGTGTGTACCTCGACATCGCCACCCGCCGGACCCCGGAGTACATCCGGCGGCGGCTGCCGTCGATGTACCACCAGTTCATGGAGCTCGCCGGGGTGGACATCACCGCGCAGCCCATGGAGGTCGGCCCGACGTGCCACTACATCATGGGCGGCGTGCGCGTCGACGCCGACACCGAATCGACCACGGTGCCTGGTCTCTTCGCCGCCGGCGAGGTGGCGGGGGGCATGCACGGCGCCAACCGACTGGGGGGCAACTCGCTGTCGGACCTCGTCGTCTTCGGCCGGCGCGCCGGACTGGCCGCGGCCGAGTTCGCGCGGTCTCGGAGCGGGGAGGTGGCGCCCCGGCGGTCCGAGGTCGAGCGGATCGTGGCGGACGCGGAGGCCCCCTTCCGGCGCGACGGCGGTGAGAGCCCCTACGACGTCCACCGCGACCTCCAGCAGATGATGCAGGACAAGGTGGGGATCATCCGCACCGAGTCGGAGCTGGTGGAGGCGCTCGGCGACCTCGAGCGGCTGCAGGCGCGCGTCGACAAGGTGGCCGTGTCCGGCGGCCGCGCCTACAACCCGGGCTGGAACCTGGCCACCGACCTGCCGTCCATGCTGACCGTGTCGCGCCTCGTCGCCGCGGGCGCCCTCGAACGACGCGAGAGCCGGGGCGGGCACACCCGCGACGACTACCCGATGGCGGACTCGATGTTCGGCCGGGTCAACCTGGTCCAGCGCGTCGACGAGGCCGGCCGCTTCACGCTCGTGCCCGAGCCGCTCATGGAGATGCCCGAGGACTTGGCCGGGCTGTTCGAGGAGGACGCGCACTGATGGGCGAGGTCACCATGCGCGTCTGGCGAGGCGACGACGGCGGGGGATCGTTCTCCGACTACGTCATGCCCGCCGTCGAGGGCGAGGTGGTCCTCGACGTCATCCACCGCATCCAGGCCGGGCCCGCTCCCGACCTGGCCTGCCGGTGGAACTGCAAGGCGGGCAAGTGCGGCTCGTGCTCGGCCGAGGTCAACGGGCTCCCCCGGCTGATGTGCATGACGCGCATGGACAGCCTGCCCGCCGACGAGCCCGTGGTGGTGGCCCCCCTGCGCACCTTCCCGCTCATCCGGGACCTCGTCACCGACGTGTCGTTCAACTACGAGATGGCGCGCCGGGTCCCGGCGCTCCAGCCGCGGGCCCCCGAGCCCGACGGCACGTACCGGATGATGCAGATCGACATCGAGCGGGGCCAGGAATTCCGCAAGTGCATCGAGTGCTTCATGTGCCAAAACGTGTGCCACGTGATCCGGGACCACGAGGAGAACAAGGCGCGCTTCGCCGGGCCCCGCCTGTTCATCCGCGTCATGGAGCTCGAGTCGCACCCCCTCGACACCGACGACCGCCGCGAGATGCTGCGCCGGGAGATGGGGGTCGGGATGTGCAACATCACCAAATGCTGCACCGAGGTGTGCCCGGAGCACATCCGGATCACCGACAACGCCATCATCCCGCTCAAGGAGCGGGTCATCGACTCCTCGTACGACCCGTTCGCCTGGCTCGGCCGTCGCATCCGCCGGCGCGACGGGGCCCGGGCCGGGGCCCCGTCGCCGAGCACCGCCGGGCGCGGGCCAGCCGGTGCGGCCCCCGCCGACGGGCTCTAGCCGGACGCCTCAGAGAGCCGAGCGCGCCAAACCTGCCAACGGGCGTTCACCACCACGCCGCCGGCTTGCGGCCCTGGGAAGAACCGACGACCCGGAGCTACAGTCGAACGTGACGGCCCCGTCAGGGTGCCGAGGAGGGGAGGTCCCATGGTGCCGGGTGTGTTGGACGACCAGGCTCTTCGTCGCTACCGCGAGCTCCTCGACCAGGAGGACGCTGCATTCGACGAACTGGAGCACGCCTACGAGGAGGGCGACCGGGCCCACTTCGAGGAGGACCTGGCGGCCTGGCGTGACACGCTGGCACGGAAGCTCGCCTACCTGAGCCGCATGGGGATCGAGATCCCGCAGGCGGCGCCCATTTAGGTGCCCATCCGGTCCGGGGGCGGCCACCTTTTCCGCCGTCGCTCAGCGGCCGCTCCTCTGGCGACCGCAGGATCGGCCGGGTTCGTGCGGGAGATCCCGTTCGAGTGACCTGTGCTCGAGCGACGCGTGCTCGAGCGACGCGTGATCGAGCGACGCGTGCTCGAGCGACGCGTGCTCAACCGAGGAGGTCGGCCACCGCTTTCCGCTCGGCCTCGAGCTCCTCGGTGGTGACACGGATGCGCTCGCGCCCG